>DATADA010000197.1:0-4873 GCA_036258775.1 Candidatus Limnocylindria bacterium
GCTCGACGCGCTCACCCGGGAGCACCTCCAGGGAGAGCTGCAGCGCATCGCCGAGGCGACAAGCCTGACGATCCTGTTCGTGACCCACTCGATCGACGAGGCGCTGTACCTCTCGGACCGCATCATCGTCATGGGGACGCATCCCGGGCGCATCATCCGCGAGTTCGGCATCGGCCTGCGCCGGCCCCGGTACGCCTACAACTTCCGGGCCGAGCCGGAGTACGCCGAAACGCGGGGCGAGATCTGGTCGCTGCTCGAGCGCGAGCTGGCGCCCGGCGACGAGGAGTCGGCCAACTCGGCCGGTCCGGACGCGACCGTGGCGACGGCCGAGATCGGCTCATGACCATCCGCCAGCTCGGCGGCAACCCGACCGCGCTGCGGATCGCCTCGCTCTTCGCGGTGCTCGTACTGTGGGAGGCGTTCGGCCGCTCTGCGCCGATCGTCGCCTCGTACCCGAGCGCGATCGCGGCAGCCTTCGTCGAGCTGGCCTTCGTCGACAACGCGCTGCTGCCCGCCTTCGCCACCACCCTGCACGGGCTGGTGGTGGGCTTCGTCATCGCGGCGGTGCTCGGCATCGTCATCGGCTTCGCGATGGGCCGCGTGCGACTGGTGGACCTGGTGCTCGACCCGTACGTCAGCGCGCTGTACGCGACGCCGCGGATCGCGCTCATCCCGCTGCTGGTGCTGTGGGTCGGGATCGACTTCGAGCTCCGGGTCACGATCGTGATCCTCAGCGCGATCTTCCCGATCATCATCAACACCTACATCGGCGCGAAGAGCGTGGACCGCGAGCTGCTGGACGCCGGACGGGCGTTCGCCGCGAACGGCTGGCAGCTGCTCACCACCGTGGTCGTCCCCGGCTCCCTCCCCTACCTGTTCGCGGGGCTGCGGATCGGCGTCGCCCGGGCGCTGGTCGGCATCATCGTGGCGGAGATGGCGGCGGCGGTGACCGGGACCGGTCAGCTCATCATCCAGTTCGGCCGCTTCTTCCAGACCGACAGGCTGTTCGTCCCGATCATCATCCTGGGTCTCCTCAGCATCGTCCTGGCCGAGCTGGTCTACTGGCTCCAGCGGCGGGCGACACCCTGGGCGCGGGTGGAGCGGATCCGATGACGCCCGCCCCCTCGGCGCATCCCGGCGCCGCGCCGGGCCGCGCCTCCGTCGTCCACCACCCGCATCACCGGCCGCGACGCGGCTTCCTCTACTCGCCGATCGGCGTCTGGAGCGTGCGGGCGGTGACCTTCGTCGTGCTCATCGGCGCCTGGGAGTTGTACGCGAGCGGAGTCAGCCGCGCCCTATTCGCGCCGCCGTCGGCCATCCTCGAGTCGATCATGGAGCTGGCGGCCGTCGGCGGGCCGCTGTGGGGGGCCCTGGCGGTCAGCCTCGGCGCGCTCCTCGTCGGCTTCGGGCTCGCCATCGTGGTCGGCGTCGCGATCGGGCTGCTAATGGGCCGGTTCCGCCCCCTGGAGTACGTCCTCGACCCCTATGTCTCGTTCCTGTACGCGCTGCCGTCGATCGCCCTCATCCCGCTGCTCGTCATCTGGTTCGGGATCGATGCGCAGCTGCGGCTGGCGCTCGTGTTCCTCGCCGGGGTCTTTCCGGTGATCATCAACACCATGGCCGGCGTCAAGAACGTCGACCCCGAGCTGCTCGACGTGGGACGCGTGGCGCAGGCGTCCGAGCGGCAGATGATGTGGACGATCGTGCTGCCGGCCTCGCTGCCGTTCATCTTCGCCGGCGTCAGGGTCGCGCTCAGCCAGGCGCTCGTGGGCGTCATCGTGGCCGAGATGACCGCGATCATCACCGGGCTCGGCGGCATGATCATCCGCTTCGCGAACTTCTTCCAGACCGCGCACCTCTTCGTGCCGATCCTGGCGATCATGGTCGTCAGCGTCGCGCTCACGGAGCTGATGAAGCGGCTGGAGCGGCGGCTCACGCCGTGGGACCGCAACCGGATCGAGGAGGCGGCGTGAGCGACCGCGGCGATTCGACACGCGCCCGGCTCATCCGGGCCGGCGACGCGCCGCTCACCGAGCTGCGGTACGGCCGCGGCACGATGCTGCGCCTCGTCGGACCGGCCATCGGCGCCCGCGCCGTCGACCTGCACCTGAACACGATCCGGGCTGGAAGCGCGCCCGGCCCGTACCACCTTCACACCGGCTCGGAGAACGTCTACTACGTCCTCTCGGGTCAGGTTCGCATCCGGATCGACGGCGTCGACCACGACGCGTCTCCGGGTGACGCGGTCTTCATCCCGCCCGGCGTGCCGCACTCGGCCACGAATGCGGGCGAGGAGGACGCGCGGCTGCTCGAGATCTATGCCCCGGCGGAGGTCGACTTCGTCGAGGTCCCCGACTCCCCAGGAGGCGCCTGATGGCCAACTACCAGACGAGGATCAGCGGCGGCCGGGTGATGGTCGGCGGCGAGCTCGTCGCCGCGGACCTGCTGGTCGACGGCGGCCGCATCGTGGGTCTCGTCGAAGGCGACAACACGACCCAGGCGGTCGAGGTCGTCGACGCGGCGGGCAGGCTGGTCCTGCCCGGCATCATCGACACCCATGCCCACACGCGTGAGCCGGGCTACACGCACAAGGAGGACTTCCTGACCGCGTCACAGGCCGGCGCCGCCGGAGGCGTGACCACCATGATCGACATGCCGAACGTCGAGCCGCCGACCGACACCGTCGAGACCTACCTCGAGAAGCGAGACCTAGCCGCCTCGAAGTCGATCATCGACTTCGGCCACTGGGTGGCGGGGACGAACGTCGACGAGATCCCGCGCCTGGCCGACGCCGGCGCCACCGGCTACAAGATCTTCCAGGTCTCCGGCGCATACCCGCACGACCCGCGCCTGGCGGTGAACGACGAGGGACACCTGCTGCGCGCCATGCGCGCCGTGGAGCGCACGGGGCTGCCGCTCAACGTCCACCCGTTCAACCAGAGCCTCTTCGAGCAGCTGTCCGAGGAGGCGTTCACAGCCGGCAAGCCGCCGAACTGGTACACGTTCGGCGAGGTCTACACCACCGATGCCATCTGGCACACGGCGGTCAACACGCTCCTCAACCTCCAGCGGCTGAGCGGCGTGCGGCTGAACCTGGTGCACACCCACTCCGCCGGCTCCCTCCGCCTCATCCGTGCCGCGAAGGCGGCCGGCCAGCGCGTCACGGCGTCGCTCGATCCGAAGTACTACCACCTGACCCGCGACGACCTGCTGCGCCTGAAGGGGCGCGCCTGCCCGGGTGGGTTCATCACCGAGGACGCCGAGCGGATGGCGGAGATCTGGCGCTCCCTCAACGACGGGACGATCGATTCGATCGACGCCGACCACGCCCCGCACACGCTCGAAGAGCTCGACGCGATGGAGACCGATGCGTGGCACGCGGCGATGGGCTCGCCGCAGTACGACTGGCAGTACACGATCACGCTCACCGACGTCCACGACGGCAGGCTGCCGCTGTCGCGCGCCGTCGAGCTGCTCGCCGAGGCACCGGCGCGCCTGCTCGGCATCTACCCGCGCAAGGGCGCGCTCCTGCCCGGCTCCGACGCCGACCTCGTGCTGGTCGACTTCGAGCGGGAGCTGACGCTGACCGACGACAACCTGTACACCAAGGTCGGCTGGACTCCGTACCTCGGCCGGACGGTGAAGGGCTACGTCGAGCTGACGATGCTGCGCGGGACGGTCATCGCCCGCGACCGTGAGGTGTGCGGCGCGCCGGGCTACGGCGAGCACGTGGCCGGGGTGCCGCAGTGAGCGTCGAGACGGTCGCGCCGGTGCCGCGGCCGCTCGATCGGACCGAGCGCGGCATGACGTACGGCGTGCTCGTCCCGCATTTCGGGGCGCACGCGACGCCGGCGCGGATCATCGCCGGGAGCCGTATGGCCGAGCAGATCGGCTTCGAGGCCGTCTGGGTCCGGGACCACCTCCTCTGGAAGCCGCACGGCATGGAGGGCACGAACCGCACGTTCGTCGAGCCGCTCGCCTCGCTCAACGCCATCGGCGCGGTAACCGAGCGGATTCAGCTCGGGACCGCCGTGCTCATCCCGCTGCGCTGGCCGCTCAAGCTGGCGCAGGACCTCGCCGCGATGTCGTTCCTCCACGGGCCCAGGGTGATCGCCGGCCTCGGGATGGGGAGCAATCACGCCGAGCTCGCCGCCGCCGGCTTCAACCGGGAGCAGCGCAAGCTGATCTTCACGGAGATGGCGCAGATCGTCCGGCGTGCCTGGGCCGAGGACGAGGTGACCTTCCGGGGCCAGTTCTTCTCCTTCGAGGCCGTCACGCTCGAGCCGAAGCCGGCCGCGCCGATCCCGATCTGGTACGGCGGGACGACGCGTGCGTCGGTCCGGACCACGATCGCCCTGTGCGACGCCTGGATGCCCGGGCGCATTCCGCTGGCGACGCTGGACGACCGGCTGGCGCTGCTCGCAGAGCTGGAGGCGGAGAGCGGCCGGCGCATCACGCGCTCGGTCATCCCGCTCGTCAAGGTCGACACCGACCGCGCGCGGGCGCGTGCCGACCTCGACATCGAGGCGCTGGCCGGGTCGTCGGAGGCGAGCAAGACCTGGATCGCGCCGCCGGGCGGCTTCCGCACGATCGAGGACATCAGGGGCATCGCCGTCGTGGGGGAGCCGGACGAGGTCGTCGAGCAGATCGTCGAGATCGCCGAGCGGGGGATCGACCACTTCGTCTTCGACCTGCGAATGCAGTTCGACCGCTACGAGGAGGTGCTGCACCTGATCGCCGAGCGGGTGCTGCCCGCCCTGCGAGCGGCGCGCGTCTGACCGGGCCCGCGGCGTGACGCCCCTCCGTCGCGGGCCGACGCAACCGCCCGGGCCGCCCGCGCGCGGCCTCCGTCCGCTCTTCCTGAGCCTCACCC
>DATADA010000198.1:0-7997 GCA_036258775.1 Candidatus Limnocylindria bacterium
TGCCGCACGGCGGATCGGTCCGCCCGCCGAAATTCTACCGTCCCGTCAGGTTTTCCCGCCGTTCACGCCCCCGGCCGCGCTTGGAGGCCGCGGCGCGTCGTCGTGCGTCGCCCTCCGCGACGCCACCGCGGTCACGCGCGCTCGAATCGTCGTCCGTCAGTGGTGCCGACGCTACCGCGGCGACGTGCCGCCGTAATCGTCATCCGTCAGTGGTGCCGACGTTGGGCGACGCCAGCCCATCCGAGCGGTCGGTGAGCGTCGACACCGCGCTCAGCCGCCGGCGATGACCGGCTCATCTCCCGCTCGTCGTCGCCTAACGCTGCTGCGGCTGGAATATGACGACTTTCCGGACCGGTCAGCGTCCGTGACCGTCGCCGCGGCCGGAACCTGAGGATCTCGGGAAGTCGCGCGGACGCTCGCCGGGCTAGGCGGCGCCTCGGACCCGGGCGGCGACCGCCTCGCCGTACTCCCGCGTGCCGGTGCTCCCGCCGAGGTCGTACGTCACCGCCTGGCCCTCGGCGATGACGTCGCGGACAGCCGTTTCGACGGCGTCCGCCGCATCGGTCTCGCCGAGGTGGCGGAGCATGAGGGCCGCGGACAGGATGAGGGCGGTCGGGTTCGCCTTGTTCTGGCCGGCGTACTTCGGGGCCGAGCCGTGGACCGGCTCGAAGACCGCCGCCTTCTCGCCAATGTTCGCGCCCGGCGCCACGCCGAGTCCGCCGACCAGCCCCGCGGCGAGGTCGCTGACGATGTCGCCGTACAGGTTCGGGAGGACCAGGACGTCGTACAGCTCCGGCTTCTGGACGAGCTGCATGCACATGTTGTCGACGATGCGGTCCTCGAACTCGACACGTCCCCCGTACTCGGTCGCGACCTGCTGGCAGCTCTCGAGGAACAGCCCATCGGAGAGCTTCATGATGTTCGCCTTGTGCACCGCGGTCACCTTGCGGCGCCCGTTGCGAAGCGCGTAGTCGAAGGCGTAACGACAGATGCGGTGGCTGGCCGCGCGGGTGATGATCTTGATGCTCTCGGCGGCGTCCGGGCCGACGCGATGCTCGATCCCGGCGTACAGGTCCTCGGTGTTCTCGCGCACGACGACGAGGTCGACGTTCTCGTATCGCGACTCGACGCCCTTCATGCTCCGCGCCGGGCGCACGTTGGCGTACAGCTCGAGCGCCTGGCGGAGCCCCACATTCACCGAGCGGAAGCCGCTCCCCACCGGAGTCGTGATCGGCCCCTTCAGCGCGACGCCGTTGCCGCGGATGCTCTCGATGACGCGATCCGGCAGCGGCGTGCCCTCGGTTGCGATCGTGGCCTCGCCGGCGGCCTGCACGTCCCAGTCGAAGCCGATGCCGGTCGCCTCGAGCACGACCTTCGTCGCATCGGCCAGCTCGGGACCGATGCCGTCTCCGGGGATCAGCGTGACGGCGTAGCTCACCTGGCCTCCTGCCCACTCCGGCCGGCGCGCCGCCGGCGTACTCGCGTTGAGTCTAGACAGATCCGCGAGTCACCACCGGCCGGTGGTCGCTTCACGCACGCATGTGTGCGGGGGATCGCTGACCAGCCGCCAGGTGACTCGGCTGACGTAGACGCGGTTCCGCCGTCCCTCCGACTCGAGCCGGCTGGCCACGTTGACCTACGGGGTGGTGATGACCCGGACGCCCCGGGAGGCTCTCGGCGCCCGCATCGTGTCGGTAGCGCCGCTCCAGCCCCGCGCCGGGAACCGGAGGCACTCCGCATGCTGGGCACCGCTCTCGGCCACAACCTCCATCGAGGGCGGATGGTACGGCCGGCAGGCAGGCGTGACTACAATCGGCGGTCGCCGCACCGGCCGGCGGGCCGGGGTGCCGTGGCCGCCCAGGAGGAGGGGTGCGTGAAGCTCCAGGAGTATCGGTCGAAGGAGATCCTCGCCCGTCACGGAGTCCCGTTGCTGCGGGGACAGACGGCGACCTCGCCCACGGAGGCGCGCGCGGCGGCCATGGACGTCGGCGGCCGGGTCGTGGTCAAGGCGCAGGTCCTCGTCGGCGGCCGCGGCAAGGCCGGGGGGGTGAAGCTCGCCGCCGATCCGAACGAGGCCGAGCAGCACGCCCGCGACATCCTGGGCATGGACATCAAGGGGGTAACGGTCAAGACGGTCCTCGTCGTGCCGGCCGCCGAGATCGAGCGCGAGTTCTACCTGAGCCTGATCCTGGATCGCGCCCGCCGGGCGGTCACGGTCATCGCCAGCGCGGAGGGCGGCGTGGAGATAGAGGAGACGGCACGGACCAATCCCGAGGCGGTGCTGCGACTCCCGCTCCATCCGCTGCTCGGGCTGCAGGACCACAACATCCGCCGTGTGTCGTTCTTCCTTGGGATCCCGGCGGAGCTGCGCAGCGACTTCGTCACGGTCATGCGCGGCCTTCACGCCGCCTTCCTCGAGTCGGATGCCGACCTCGCCGAGATCAACCCGCTGGTCATCACCGGCG
Source organism: Candidatus Limnocylindria bacterium (assembly GCA_036258775.1). Taxonomy (GTDB): domain Bacteria; phylum Chloroflexota; class Limnocylindria; order QHBO01; family QHBO01; genus DATADA01. Next base: position 2,466 of record DATADA010000198.1, read on the forward strand.
ACGGCCGTCTGCTGGCGCTCGACGCCAAGATCGTCCTCGACGATTCCGCGCTCGTCCGCCACCCCGATCTGGAGGCGATGCGCGACCTCAATGAGGAGGAGCCGTCCGAGATTGCGGCCCGCGAGGCGGGGATCAACTTCATCAAGCTGGACGGCAGCATCGGCTGCATGGTGAATGGGGCCGGGCTGGCGATGACGACGATGGACCTGATCAAGCTGTACGGCGGGGAGCCGGCGAACTTCCTCGACATCGGCGGGGGTGCCAGGGCCGACCGTGTCGAGGCGGCCTTCCGGATCATCCTCGCCGACCGCAACGTGAAGGCCATCCTGATCAACATCTTCGGCGGCATCACCCGAGGCGACGAGGTGGCGCGGGGCATCGTCGAGGCGCGCCGCGGGCTCGACCGCGACGTGCCGATGGTCGTCCGGATCGTCGGCACGAACGCCCCCGAGGCACAGCCGATCCTGGCCGAGGCGAACCTCATCACCGCGCTGAGCCTCGACGAGGCCGCCCAGAAGGCGGTCGCCGCGGTGGCGGCGGGGACGGCCGGCACGCCGGCGAACGCGTGAGCATCCTCGTCAGCGGCGACACGCGCCTGCTGGTCCAGGGCGTTACCGGTCGCGAGGGCGAGTTCCACTCGCGCGCCATGCTCGAGTACGGCACGAACATCGTCGCCGGGGTCACGCCGGGGAAGGGCGGCCAGCAGGCGCTCGACGGTCGAGTGCCGGTCTTCGACACGGTGGTCGATGCGGTCGAGCAGACGGGCGCCAACGCCTCGGTCGTGTTCGTGCCCGCCGCGTTCGCCCCCGATGCGGTGCTCGAGGCGGCCGACTCCGGGATCGGTCTGGTCGTCGCCATCACCGAGGGGATCCCCGCGCTCGACATGCTCCGCGTCTACCACGTCGTCCGGCAGAAGGGCGTGCGGCTCATCGGCCCGAACTGCCCGGGGCTCACCTCGGTCGGGCAGGCGAAGGTGGGGATCATCCCGGGCTCGATCCACCGTCCCGGCAGCGTCGGGGTGGTGAGCCGCTCCGGCACGCTCACCTACGAGGTGGTCCAGGCGCTCACCGACGCGGGCATGGGCCAGACGACCTGCATCGGGATCGGCGGTGACCCGATCGTGGGCACGAGCTTCGTGGACGTCCTCGACATGTTCAACCAGGACCCGGCCACCGAGGCGCTCGTCATGATCGGCGAGATCGGCGGTGAAGAGGAGGAGCGCGCAGCCGGCTTCGTCAAGCGCGAGCTGCGCAAGCCGATGGCGGCGTTCATCGCCGGCAGAACGGCACCCCCCGGGCGTCGGATGGGTCACGCCGGAGCGATCATCTCCGCCGGAGCGGGGACCGCCGAGTCGAAGCGTGCTGCGCTCGAGGACGCCGGCGTCGCGGTGGCGGATTCCCCCTCGCACATCCCGCGGCTGCTGCGGGAGGCCGGCGTCGCCGGCGGCTAGCCCCGTCACTCCACGGCGCGGTCGCGGCTGAAGTGAGCGGATCGCCGCGATCCTGGCGCGAGCGCCGTCGCGGCGTCGGCGTCTTCGGGTGCGTCACCTGGGGCTGGGCCGTCACGCTGGCCCTGCTCGTGGTCGTGCTGCTGACGGTGGCGGTCGGCTGGTGGATCAACGACCCCGGGCGCAACCCCGCTCCCGCTGCCTATCCCGAAGCGGCCTGCGGCGCGTTCGCGCGGCTGCAGACTGCGACGGACCAGCTGCGGGTCGGCGTCGTGGCGGCACGGGACGGCGATCGCGCCGGGGCGGACGGAGCCGCCGGCGCGGCCGAGCGGGCGGCACTGGCGGCCAGCGACATCTCCTCGGAGCTCCCCGAATGGGGACCGGGCGAGCCGCTCAACCAGCTCCTTGCCTCGCTCATCGTGGCGACGCTGAACGGCGCCGACGCGCTGGTGGAGCGGGACCTCGACTCCGCCGAGGAAGAGCTTGCCGCCGCGGAGGAGCTGGTCGCGAGCGGTCGGCGGGCGTTCGACGAGCGCCGCTTTGGCTTCGCCTGCGGCTGACTCGCCGCGGGCGCGACGCCGTCAGCGGGGCGCGGGCCCTACCCGGACGCGGCCCGAGGGCGCTCGAGCAGCTCCCACAGGACGCCGCTGAGGCTCCGGGGATGGAGGAAGGCGACCGTCCCGTGCGCTCCCGAACGCGGCCGCTCGTCGATCAGTTCCGCCTCCGCCGCCGCCAGCGCGTCGAGGGTCGCCGGCAGGTCACCCGTGACGAAGCAGACGTGGTGCAGTCCCTCCCCGCGCGTCGCCAGGTACCGTCCGACGCCGCTGTCCGCGTCGATCGGCTCGATCAGCTCGAGCCGGGCCGCGTCACCGGAGCCGGTGGGCAGGAAGCACAGGCGTACGCCCTGCGGCTCGAACAACCGCGGCTCGCCGTCCGGCTCGAGCCCGAAGAACGATCGGTAGCGTGGCAGGGCGGCCTCGATCGAGCGGACGACGATGGCGACGTGATGGATCGGGCCGATCCGCGCAGTCACGGGCGATGCTCGCCCCACACCGACCTCAGTGCGTGGCTGATCTCGCCGAGCGTCACGCACGCCTCCACGCAGGCCCGAATGCGGGGTATGACGTTCTCCGTGCCGGAGGCGGCGCCCTGCAGCGCCGCGAGCGCCTCGCTCGCGCGATCCGGCTCGCGGTCCGCGCGGAGGCGGCGGGTCCGCTCGACCTGGCGGCGCTCGGTCTCTGGATCGATGCGTTGCGGCTCCGGGCGCTGCTCCTCACCTTCCTCGACGAATGCGTTGACGCCCACCACGATCCGCTCACCGGACTCGATCTGGCGCTGGACCTCGTAGGCGGCGTCGCCGATGCGGTCCTGCTGGTATCCGCCTGCGAGCGCGGCCAGGGTGCCGCCACGCGCGTCGATCGCCTCCAGCTCGTCGCGTATGGCGGCCTCCAGCTCGTCGGTGAGCCACTCCAGGAAGTACGAGCCACCGAGCGGATCGACAGTGCCCACCAGGCCCGACTCGTAGGCGAGGACCTGCTGCGTCCGGAGCGCGAGCCTGGCCGTCGACGGGGTCGGCAGGCCGAGCGCCTCATCCAGGGCGTTGGTGTGGAGCGATTGCGCTCCACCGAGCACCGCGGCGAGCCCCTCCACCGTGGTGCGGACGACGTTGACGTCGGGCTGCTGGGCTGCGAGCGTGCTGCCCCCGGTCTGGACGTGGAAGCGCAGCTGCAGGCTCTTTGGGTCGCGCGCCCCGAAGCGGTCGCGGGCGACCCGGGCCCAGACACGGCGCGCTACGCGGAACTTCGCCACCTCCTCGAGCAGGTCGCCGTGCGCCGCGAAGAAGAAGGAGAGGCGCGGCGCGAACTCGTCGAAGGCGAGGCCCGCCGCGAGCGCCGCCTCGGCGTAGGCGATGGCGTTCGCGACGGTGAACGCGACCTCCTGCGCGGCGGTCCCTCCCGCTTCGCGCATGTGGTAGCCGCTGATGCTGATGGTGTTGAACTCGGGAAGCTCGGCGCGGCAGTACGCGAACAGATCCGTCACGAGGCGCATGGAGGGGCCGGGCGGATAGATGTAGGTCCCGCGCGCGATGTACTCCTTCAGGATGTCGTTCTGCACCGTCCCTCGCAGGCGCCGCGGGTCCGTTCCCTGCCGCCGCCCGACCGTCTCGTAGAGGGCGAGCAGGACCGCGGCGGTGGCGTTGATCGTCATCGAGGTGCTGACCTCACCGAGATCGATCCCGTCGAACAGGATCTCGGCATCGGCGATCGAGTCGACCGGCACGCCGACGCGTCCCACCTCGCCGATGGCCATCGGATCGTCGCTGTCGTAGCCCATCTGGGTGGGGAGGTCGAAGGCGACCGAAAGCCCGGATTGACCGCGGGCCAGGAGGTACCGGAAGCGGCGGTTCGTCTCCTCGGCCGAACCGAAGCCGGCGTACTGGCGCATGGTCCAGAGCCGGCTGCGGTAGCCCGTCGCGTGGAGGCCGCGGGTGAAGGGGAAGGCGCCCGGCACGCCCAGCTGCTCGGCCGGATCCCAGCCGGCCAGCGTGTCGGGCCCGTAGACGGGCCGCAGCCCGATGCCGGATGCGGTCCGCCAGCCACGCTCGGCGTCGGTCATCGGCCGCCGATTGTAGGCGAGGCCTCCTCCAGGCGAACGAGCAGCGCCCCGGTCGACACGGCCTGCCCGACGTCCACCGCGACCTCGGCGACTCGCCCCGCGCGCGGCGCGCGCACTTCGTTCTGCATCTTCATCGCCTCGACCGTGAGCAGCGACTCCCCCTCCGTCACCTCCTGACCGGGACCCACGCGCAGGGCGACGACCAGCCCGGGCAGCGTCGCCCTGATGTCGGTCGACCCGCCCGCGCCCCCACGAGGCGCCGCCGCGGCGAGCATCCGCTCCCGCCAGGTCGCGACGCTGACCGGGATGCGGCGCCCGCCGAGCGTGACCACCCACTCGCCTCCGGCTCCCTCGACGATCATCGACCGCGCCCGTTCACCCTCGATGAGGCGCGCGACGCCGTGGGCGCGGTCGACCCACTCGAGCCGGCAGCCGGGGCGCGGCTCGACGGCCTGCCCACCGACCGAAACCTCCAGCCCGCGCTCGCTCACGGCCACCGCAGGGTCGCCTCGCGCCGCGCCAGCCGCGCCCAGTCGCCGGGCACCGCGTCGTCCGCAGCCGGGGCGCGCCGCGCGTCCCGGGCCGTGCCATCCTCGGCGGCCCGTGCGAGGGCGGCGGCCGTGGCAGCCAGCGACCGGGTCTCGTCGGCGAGCCCCGGCCCGGCGCGCCAGTGCTCCGCGACGAAGCCGGTGTCGTACGTCCCGGCCGCGAAGTCGGGGTGGTCCACCAGCCAGCGGTGGAAACCGAGGTCGGTCGCCACGCCGCCGATGAGCGTCTCGTCGAGTGCGCGGCGCAGGCGGGCGAGCGCCGCGGGCCGATCCTCGGCGTGGACCATCAGCTTGGCGAGGAGCGGGTCGTACTCGGTCGCCAGAGCCATGTCGGGCTCGCCGGCGGCATCCACCCGGATGCCGGGCCCTTCCGGCATGCGCCACGCCGAGAGCCGGCCCCCGACCGGTGCGAACCCGTTCCACGGGTCCTCGGCATACACGCGCACCTCGATCGCGTGGCCGCGCGGCGCAGACCGGACGACGTCTTCGGACAGGCGCTCCCCGGCCGCCACCCGGATCTGCCAGGCAACGAGGTCCAGCCCGCTGACCAGCTCGGTGACCCCGTGCTCGACCTGAAGCCGGGTGTTCATCTCGAGGAAGAAGTGGTTCCCCTCGGGGTCGAGCAGGAACTCGGCGGTCGCCGCGCTGTGGAAGGTCGTGCCCGCGACGAGCCGGCGCGCGCTGTCGAGCAGAGCGTCGCGGATGGCCGGCGTCACGGCCGGCGATGGCGCCTCCTCGACGAGCTTCTGGTGACGGCGCTGGACCGAGCAGTCCCGCTCCCCCAGCGCGACGACGGTCCCGTGACGGTCGCCGAGGAGCTGAACCTCGACGTGACGGGCCGGCTCGATCAGCCGCTCGACGTAGACAGTGCCGTCCCCGAAGGCGGCCTCCGCCTCGCGACGCGCCGCCGCGAGCGCGTCC
>DATADA010000199.1:0-1678 GCA_036258775.1 Candidatus Limnocylindria bacterium
CGACCTCGACCACCAGGCGGCGGTGCAGGAGAGAGCGGATGACGTAGTCGGAATCGACGCCGCGCACGCGCTCGACGTCGGCCCGGGTGCAGGGCTGGCGGTAGGCGATGACGGCCAGCGCCTCCAGCGCCGCCGGCGAGAGACGACCCTCCTCGCGCGCCGCGTAGGCGGCCAGGCGCTGGCCGACCTCGGGCGCGGTGACGAGCTGCCAGGCGTCGTCGTGACGCTGGATGCGCAGCCCGCGATCGGCGTCCGCGAGCTCCTCGCCGAGGTTGGCGAGCGCCGCCTCCGCCTGGAGCCGCGGCACGCCGCCGAGCTCCGCCAGCTCCGCGGTCGGCAGCGGCCGCTCCGCGATGAACAGCAGCGCCTCGTAGAAGCGGGCGAGGTCGGCCGGGTCCCTCATGACGCGTCGACCGTCTCCAGCAGGATCGGTCCGAAGAGCGTCGTCTGCTCGGCGCGCACCTCGCGGCGGCGCACCAGCTCGAGCGCCGCCATGAACGTCACCGTCGCCTCCATGCGCGATGCACAGGCGGCCAGGATGGCCTGCAGGATGACGGTCCCCGTCTCGGACACGGCGCCGAGGAGAAGCTCGATCTGCTGGCCGATCGTCACCTCCCGCGCCATGAGCTCAGGCGGTGGCGGCTCGGGCTCCGCCACGCGGGCGAGGCGCTCGAGGGCCGCCACGAGCAGCGCCGGCGAGAGCGGCGGCGCGGGGACCTGGGGGAGATCGGTATCGCGCGGCTCGCGGCGGAACGCGGGGCGCTCACCGTCGCGCTCCCCGAGCATGCGCGCCGCGTCGCGCAGCGCGCGATACTCGATGAGCCGCCGCCGCAGCTCCTCCTCGTCGGGCTCGTCCTCGGCCGCTGCCGGGGCGCCGATCGTCTCGGTCGGGAGCAGCCGGCGCGACTTCAGCTCGATGAGCTGGGCCGCGATCGACACGAAGTCGCCGAGGGTGGCGGGATCGACCGGCTGCGTGGCGAGGTGCTCCACGTACGCGTCGGCGAGCGACGCGAGCGGCACCGTCAGGATGTCGAGCTGCCTGGACTCGATCAGGTGCAGCAGGAGCTGCAGCGGACCCTCGAAGACGGGGAGCGCGACCCGGAAGTCGCGCGCTCCGCCCCGCGCAGCGCCGACGGGAGGCGCGTCGCGGGCGGGGACGTCGACCGCGATCGCCGCCGTCGAGCCGGTGGAACGCTCCATCGCGGGCTAGCTTGCCTCGTCGGCGGCCCGCAGCGCGGCCTGCAGCGGTGCGTCGGCGCCGGTGGCCCGACCGCGGATGAGCGCGGCCGTCCTGGCGCTGCAGCCGGCGGCGACGGCGGCATCGGCCGACATCGGCGCGTGGTGGAGGTAGAGATGGAAGCCGTGGCGCCAGGACGCGGCGTCCGGCGAGGCCAGGCGCTCGAGCAGCCCCGGCGCGAACCGCTCGAGGAGGACCCCGGCGACGCGGTGCCAGAGCCGCATCCGCTGGCCCTTGGCCGCGTCGTGCAGGAGCGCCGCGACGAGCACGTCCGGGTCGTCGTGACCGGCGGCGAGGAGCCGATGCGCGACGTCGAGCGCGTGGCGGCGGTCGGCCACCGGCATCGCAGCGAAGAGCGGAACGGCGCCGGCCGGCAGCAGCCGACGGGCGAGCGCCTCCTCCTCCGGCCGGACCCGGGCGGTGACGTGGCCGACGAACTGC
>DATADA010000200.1:0-2410 GCA_036258775.1 Candidatus Limnocylindria bacterium
GTAGACGCGGTCGGCGCGCCGGGCGGCGGACTCGATGGCACGCGCGACGGCGGTCAGCAGCGCGTCCCCGGCGGGGTGGCCGTGGCGGTCGTTGTACGCCTTGAAGCGGTCGAGGTCCATCATCAGCAGCGCGACGCGCCGGTCGGCGCCCGCCCCCCGCGTGGTCTCCAGCGTCCGCTGCAGATCGCGCTGAAACGCCCCGTGGTTACCGAGGCCGGTCAGCGCGTCGGTCTCCGCGCGGAGCCGGACCGCCTGGTGCTCGTCGGCGGTGCGCAGCGCGATGGCGGCCTGGGCGGCGAAGAGCTGGACCAGCTCGAAGTCGGCGTCGCTGAACGCGACCTCCGGACCGCCGACGCGACCCACGTTCAGCGCGCCGATGACGTGGCCGCCGGCGACGAGCGGGACGACGATGATCGCCTCCGGCTCCTCGGGCGTGTCCGGGATCTGGATCGCGCGCGGATCGGCCAGCGCCTCGTTGACGAGGAGCGGCTCGGCGTGGTGGACCGCCCAGCCCATCAGCCCGTGCCCGAACGGCGCCACGTGCCGCAGCACCTCCTCGGCGTAGCGCTCGCGGGCGAGGACCGGCACCAGCACGCGCCGCTCGTGATCGGCGCGAAAGATCGAGAGGTTGTCGTAGTTGACGACGCGGAAGAGTCCGTCGGCGATGCGCTCCAGGACCTCGGTCGGCGACAGCGTCGAGAGCAGCTGCTCGTTGATGGCGAGCAGCTGTCGCTGGAGGTCGAGCCGCCGGGAGAGCTCCGCCGACTGGCGCTCCAGCTGCGCGTAGGCGGCGGCGTTCGCCACCGCCTGGGCCGCGTACCCGGCGAAGATCGTCATCGTCTGCAGATCGTCGGCGCTGAACTGGTTGAGCCCGAGCTTCGACAGCGCGATGACGCCGACCGCGCGGCCCTCGTACACCATCGGCACGATGAGCATCGACTCCTCGATGTCGTCGGTGCCGTCGATGGTCATGCCGCGCGGGTCGTGGAGCGCATCGTTGAGGAGCATCGGCTCGGCCGTGTCGGCGACCGTGCCCGTGAACGAGCCGGGCCCGACCGGGACGCGCAGGCGCTCGCGGAAGTCGCCCACGCCGAGCAGCCGGTCGGTGTACGCGATCGGCTCGCACATCCGCGTCTCCCAGTCCACGGTGTAGACCCGGATGTCGTGGTACTCGGCCAGGGTGCGTGCCTCGGACACGATCGCCTCGGCGATGGCGCGCACGTCGGTCAGGCGGTTCAGCCGCGCCGACAGGTCCTGGATCGATCGCATGCGGGCGGCCTGCTCCGCCAGCGACCGATACAGGCGGGCGTTCTGGATCGAGACGGCCGCCTGGTTGGCGAAGGCCTGGACGAGTCCGACCTCCTCGGCCGGCCAGCTCCGATCGGTGGCGTGGTAGAGGCCGAGCAGGCCGACCGGCTGGTCATGGACGACGAGGGGGACGAGGCACACCGTCCGGATTCCCTCCGCCGCGTACGTCTCGCGCAGCAGGCCGGCGCCCTGGACCAGGTCCGCGTTCCGGATCCAGCGGGGACGCCGTTCGCGGAGCGCGCGCACCCCGATCGTGTCGCTGTCCATGCTGAGCTTCGCCACCGCGGCACGGAACGCGGCGCTGATTCCGTGGCCCGCCGCCATCGCGCCGAACGGGTGCCGCTCGTCGCCGAGCAGCCAGAGGCCCGCCTTGTCGGCGCCGAAGAGGGTCCGGGTCCGTTCGACGACCTCCTCGAGGACCGTCCCGAGGTCGAGGGTGGCGCTCATCTCGGCGATCACCTCGCGGAGCGCCCGCGCGCGGATCAGCTCGCCCTGCACCCGGGCCAGCGCATCGGCCGCGCCGGGCGGCTGCCCGCTCGCCTCGTGAGCCCGGACCACGCCGCTCAGCCGCGGGCCGGGCGCGCTCCGCTCCAGCAGCCGGTGGAGCTCCGAGGCGCGGTAGCGACGGTCACCGCGATCGTTGATCCGGTACGCCGTCAGCCGCCCGGCCGCGGTCCAGGCGCGCACCGTGTTCGGATGGACGCCGAGCCGCGTGGCCGCCTGGGAGACGGTCAGGAGAGCGTCGCCGGGGGGAGCGCCTGGGACCGAGAACCTGGACAAAGCGACCTCCGTCCGCGACCCCGGCTCACGCGTGGAGGATCCGGTAGGTCTCGTGCAGCAATGGTGGCGGGCGTCGGTCCCCTCGGGTATGACCCATTCGTACTGTTGTGGTCCCGGTACACGATTTCAGCCCCCGGCCACGACGAGCGCGAGGCCGATCAGCAGGCCGACCGCCGCGGCCACCAGCCCGGCGCCGACCAGGCCGATGCCGACGACCAGCAGGCGCCGATGCGATCCGCCGAGGAGCCGCATCGCGGCGTCGAGCGGCAGCGCGCTGACCAGGTAACCGCCCCGCGGCGGTGCGAGCCGGATCCGGCCGTCG
>DATADA010000201.1:0-1522 GCA_036258775.1 Candidatus Limnocylindria bacterium
GCGCGCATCGCCGGTTGCCGGGGCTTCGCCGGGCCGTTCCCTCTGCCCCTCTGGATGAGCCATATGCGGTTGTGGCGTCCACGTTACGACACGATCACCGCGGCCCCCAAGTTGGTTCCGTGATCTGGGAGCCGGGTCACGCGGTGTCGGGGTCGTGCGCGAGCATGGAGCCGTGACCGCGCCCGCCCCTCTCCGCCTCGTCGTCGGCGAGGAGGAGCTGCTCGTCGATCGGGCGATCGAGCAGGTCGCGGCCGAGGTGCGCGCAGGCGACCCCGGGGCCGAGGTGCGCCGGGTGCGCGCGTCCGAGCTCAGCCCCGCCGACCTGGCCGAGAGCCTGAGCCCGTCGCTGTTCGCCGAGGCTCGGGTGCTCGTCCTGCTCGCCGCCCACGAGGTGGGCAAGGAGCTGGCCACGGCGATCGTCGAGCAGGCGGCCGACCCGGCCGACGGCATCGTGCTCGTGGTCGTCCACTCGGGCGGGGCGCGCAACAAGGGCCTCCTCGACGCCCTGCGCAAGGCCGGCGCGGCCGTCACCACGTGCAACAAGATCACGAGGATGGACGAGCGGTCGGACTTCGTGCGCGCCGAGGCCCGCCGGGTGGGCGGCAAGATCACGGGTGAGGCGATCGGCGCGCTGCTCGAGGGGGTCGGGTCGGACCTGCGTGAGCTCGCCTCGGCCACCAGTCAGCTCGTGGCCGACACCGGCGGCACGGTCGACGAGCGCGCGGTCCGCCGGTACCACCGGGGCCGGGCGGAGACGACAGGGTTCGCGGTGGCGGACAAGGTGGTGGCGGGCGACCGGGCGGGCGCGCTCGAGGCGCTGCGCTGGGCGCAGTTGCTCGGCGTGCCGTCGGTGCTGATCGCCGACGCGCTGGCCGACGCCCTGCGCACTCTCGCGAAGGTCGGGTCGGCCGGCCGCGGCGACCCCAACCGGCTCGCCGGCACCCTCGGCATGCCGCCCTGGAAGATCCGCAAAGCGCAGCAGGCAGTGCGCTCATGGGGCCCGGAGGCCCTCGCCGAGGCGTTCGCCGCAGCGGCGGAGGTCAACGCCGACGTGAAGGGCGCAGCAGCCGACCCCGACTACGCCCTGGAACGCGCGGTCCTCCGGATCCTGGCCGCCCGCGCCCGCCGCTGACCGCGTCGGAGGCAGCGCTACGCGGGAGCGGCGATGGTCAGCTCGGCCGTTGTGGCGCCAGCCGCGGCGCGGAGCACGTCCAGGTCGGCCTCGGCTGCCTTACGCTGCGCCGCCGAGAGCGGGGCGAACGGCTCGACGGTCAGCGTGAGCCGATGCCCTCGGGACCGCGCGCGCCACACGCCGGCGATCTCGCCGTCCACCCAGACGATCCCGGGGTTGGCCGCCGCCTGCCAGACCTTGCGGCGGTGGCCCACATCGGCGACCAGGAGCTCGCGGTCGGCCAGCTCGGTGAGCGGGTCGTACGGCGGCAGCAGCCGGACGCCGCGCGCCGGGGGCGGGTCGGAGAGCTGGTCGAGGTCGTCGACGTGTGTCCAGAGGGTCGTGCCCGAG
>DATADA010000202.1:0-22099 GCA_036258775.1 Candidatus Limnocylindria bacterium
CGAGCAGCGCGAACGCGGCGGTGTCGCGGGTCGCGGCGAAGCCCGCGAACGCCAACGCGAGGGCGCCGCCCGATGCGACGGCCAGCACCCCCGGCCCACCCGATCGGCGACCCGGCCGGCAGCCAGCATCGCCGGCAGGGAGGCGATGAACCCGAGCGACAGCATGGCGCCGAGCGGCCCCGGCGAGAGCCGCAGATCGCGCGTCAGATCGGGCAGAAGCACCTGCCACACGCCGAAGAGGATCCCGAACGCGCCGAACGCGCCGAACGCCGCGAACAGAGGCGTCACCCCGCGGAGGGAGCGCCGGGCGTGTTCGGCCAACTTCACGCCGGGTGACCATTACGCCCGCCGCGCGCCACAGAAGCCCGCATGACGGTCACCGCCTGTGAATCCGGCAGCGGCGAGGCTCGTCACCCGGCGGGACGGTCACCGCCTGTGAATCTGGCAGCGGCGAGGCTCGTCACCCCGCATGGCGGTCACCGCCTGTGACTCTGGCACGCGCAGGCGGTCCCGGCGACGAGCGGTCCGCCCCGACTCTCGTTGAGCCACGGTCCCGGCCAGCGATGACGATCACTGCCACGCCGATGAAGCGGAGCACGCCTCCCTTCAGGACGGCCGGCAGCCAGGTCCGCATCGGCGTGGCGCTCGGGACATCTGCGACGGTCACCTCATGCACAGACCGGCCGGGAAGGGGTCGTTCCTATAATCGCGCGGTGGCCGGGACGATCATGGTCGTCGAGGACGAGCCGGCGGTCGCACGTGGCGTGCAGGTCGCGCTCGAACGCGAGGGCTACACCGTCGACGTGCGGCCGACGGGCGAGGACGCCCTCGCCAGCTTCAGCCGGGTCGCCCCCGAGCTCGTCCTGCTCGACGTTCGCCTGCCCGGGATCGACGGCTTCGAGGTGTGCCGCCGCCTGCGACGCGAGACGCGGGCGCCGATCATCTTCCTGACCGCGCGCGCCGACGAGGTGGACAAGGTCGTCGGACTCGAGATCGGGGCGGACGACTACCTGGTCAAGCCGTTCAGCGTCCGCGAGCTGGTCAGCCGGGTGAAGGCCCACCTGCGCCGCGCGTACGGCGAGCTGGCCGACAGCTCCGGCGCCGGCGTCCTGCGCCGCGGCGACCTGGTCATCGATCTGGACCGGCGCCGCGTCACGTGCAACGGAGAGCGGGTCAGCCTCACTGCCACCGAGTTCGACCTGCTCCGGCACATGGCGGCGCGTCCCGGCCGAGTCTTCACCCGTGCGCAGCTGCTCGAGCTCGTGCGCGACTACGAGGACGCGCTGGAGCAGGACGAGCGGACGATCAACGTGCACATCAGCCATCTTCGCGACAAGATCGAGCCGGACCCCGCCCAGCCGCGCTACATCCGTACGGTCAGGGGCGTGGGCTATGCGTTCGCCGAGGACTGAAGCTCCCGACGCCGAGACCCAGCCCGCACGACGGCACCTCGGGAGTGCCCTGCGCCGGCTCGACGTCCGGCTCGCGTTCGCGATCGCCTCGGTGGCGCTCGTCGGGCTGCTCGTGTCGGGAATGGCGATCAGCCAGATCCTGCCGGGCTTCTTCGAGGAGCAGACGCGCGATCGGCTGCGCTCCGCGATCGCCTCCACGAAGCTGGTCATCGAGGTCCTCGCCGACTTCGAGCGTCGCAACTCGGGGATCCTCGAGACGCCCGAGCTGCGTGACTTCGTCCTCCAGCGCGCGGCCGACGTGACCGCCGAGAGCCTCATCCCGGCCACCGTTGAGATGTACAACGTCGAGGGGCAGCGGGTCGCGCACGCCGAGCCGCCGGACACCGACGCGCTCCTCGCCCAGGGGCTGCGGCCGGATCCGCAGGTTGGGCCGGTGCGCGACGAGTTCGGGCTGCGGATCACCGGCGACGAGGTGATCCCCTACACCCTGGTCATCCGCGACGCGTGGACATCGCGGGAGCGGACCGTCGGCCAGGTGCGCGGCGCGCTGCTGGGCACCGGGGCCGCGGCGCTCGTCGTCTCGCTGGTGGTCGGGCTGCTCGTCGCGCGGCGCCTGACCGTGCCGATCAGCCGGCTGCGCGGCGCCGCCTCCCGCCTCGGGCAGGGCGAGCTCAGCGTGCGGGCCGCCCCGTCCGGGATCGAGGAGATCGACGAGCTGGCCGCCCAGTTCAACCTCATGGCCGACCGCCTCAGCGATTCGCTCCGCATGCTGGCCGCGGACCGTGACCGGCTGCGCGAGTTCGTCGCCGACGTCAGCCACGAGCTGCGCACGCCGATCGCCGCGCTCCGGATGTACACCGACCTGCAGCGCGACGGCCAGGTGGACGAGCCGACGCGGAACGAGTTCCTGGATCGCTCGACGGAGCAGCTGGCGCGCCTCGAGTGGCTGAGCACGAACCTGCTCGACCTGTCGCGCATCGAGGCCGGCATCCTGCCGCTGGACATGCGTGACGGTGACCTGCGCGACCCGGTCCGCGCGACCGTGGAGGCCCACGCCGGCGAAGCCGACGCACGCGGGGTGGCGCTCACCTCGGCCGTGCCGGCGCGCCCGGTGATGCTCCGCTTCGACCGAGAGCGCATGGTGCAGCTGCTGAACAACCTGGTCGGCAACGCGCTGAAGTTCACCCAGCGCGGCGGCACGGTCTCGGTGCGGCTGTCCGAAGCCGCCGACGAGGTGACGATGGAGGTCGTCGACACCGGGGCGGGCATCCCGCCGGAGGAGCTGCCACGCATCTTCGAGCGCTTCTACCGCGGCACGAACACCGGCGAGGCGCGTGCCTCGGGGAGCGGACTCGGCCTGGCCATCAGCCGTTCGATCGTCGAGATGCACGGCGGTACGATCGAGGTGCGCAGCGTCGTCGGCGAGGGCAGCATCTTCCGGGTTGGGCTGCCGCGCGCCGGCGGCCCCGCATCGGCCGTGCGCGAGACTGCTGCGCAACGTCAATGAAACTTCACCGCCCGATGGCGCTCCCCGCAACCGACCCGGCCTAGCGTACGGTCCGTCCGACCGCCCGATCACAGCCACGAGGTCCCGCACGCGAACCATGACTCAGCGACCGTCAGACCCCGGGGACGAGACGCGGCCCGTCGAGGTGCAGCGCTATGGCCCGCCGCCCGTTCGCACCTCCCCGCCTTCCGCGCTCGACTCCGCGCCGGCGTGGTCGAGCGCCGCGCCAAGGAGCGAGCCGGTGCACGTCGTCCGCCGCGGCCCGGGGCTCGTGCCTGTGATCGCGGTGGCGCTCGTCGTCGGCCTCCTCTCGGGCGGCCTCGGGGCGGTCGCAGTGAACACGCTGGTGCCCGATCAGGACCTCCCCGCGGCCGGCTCGAACGACGACCAGGGTGACCAGGGTGTCCCCGTCAACGAGGTTCGCATCGACGAGTCGAGCGCGGTGATCGACGCCGCCGAGAAGGTGTCGCCGGCGGTGGTGACGATCCAGGTGCTCGGCACGGGCGTGTTCGGCGCGGCGGGCGGCGTCGGATCGGGCCTGATCTACGACGAGGAGGGTTGGATCCTCACGAATCGCCACGTCATCGAGGGAGCCGATCGCCTGACTGTCGTGCTCGCCGACTCGCGGACGTATCCGGGACGCGTCTACGGGGTCGATCCCCTCACCGACCTCGCCATCGTCAAGATCGAGGCGAGCGACCTCCCGGTCGCGCCGATCGGCGCGTCCGCCGACCTCCGGCCCGGACAGCTCGCCATCGCCATCGGCAATCCGCTCGGCGAACATCAGAACAGCGTCACGACCGGCGTCATCTCCGGCCTGGGCCGTCAGATCGTGGCCGGCGACGTGACGGGGACCGATGCCGAGCAGCTCCGCAACCTGATCCAGACCGATGCGGCGATCAACCAGGGCAACTCCGGCGGGCCGCTCCTGAACAGCGCCGGGCAGGTGATCGGCATCAACACCGCGGTGAGCGAGGACGCGGAGGGCATCGGCTTCGCGATCCCGATCGACGTTGCCAAGCCGATCATGGCGCAGGCGCTGCGGGGCGAGCAGCTGACGCGGCCGTGGATCGGCGTGTACTACCGCATGGTGAACCCCGCGCTCGCCGACGAGCTCGGCCTGCCGGTCGACACCGGCGCGCTGGTGGGGAACGCTGCGGGTGACGCCCCGGCGATCTTCCCCGACTCGCCGGCGCAGCATGCCGGCCTGCAGGAGGGCGACATCATCGTGGCGGTCGACGGCGAGCCGGTCGACGAGGATCACGACCTCTCGACGCTGATCCTGCCGCACGAGCCCGGGGACACGATCACGCTCCGCGTCCTGCGCGAGAGCTCCACGCGCGAGGTACGCGTGACGCTGGCGACGCTTCCCGAGCGCGAATAGCGGGCCGGCGTCAGCGGGGTCGGGCGAGCACCACCTCGACCGTGTCGAACGGCCCCGACAGCGGCGCGGCGGGCTTCCTCACCCGCACCTCGACGCGGTCGACCGGGCCGTCGGGCGCGAGCCGGGCACGGACCCGCTCGAGGATCGCTCCGGCGAGCGCCTCGACCAGGCGGAAGCTCTCCTCCTCGACCGCCTCGCGGACGACCTCGTACAGCTCCGAGTAGTCGGCCGTGTCGGCCAGCTCGTCCGAGGCGACGGGTCGGGTCAGGTCGCCGTGGAGGAGGAGGTCGACCTCGAACGGCTGCGGCTCGATCCGCTCGGCGAGGGTCACCCCGTGGCGGCCCAGGAAGCGCATGCCGCGCAGCTCGATGCGCCCGGTCGAATCCCCGTCGCCCACCGCGTCACCGGCGGCGGATGATCGCGTCCGCCACGCGCACCGTCCTGACCGCCGGCGCCACGTCGTGGACCCGCACGATGTCGGCGCCCCCCGCCACGGCCAGCGCCACGCTGGCCAGCGTCCCCTCGAGCCGCTCCTCGGGCGGCGCTCCGCCCAGGATCTCGCCGATGAAGCGCTTGCGGCTCGTCCCGACCAGCAGCGGCAGCCCGCCCACCGCGGACTTGAGCTCGCCGAGCCGATGCAGGAGCTCCATCGACTGCTCGGGCGTCTTCCCGAACCCGATCCCCGGGTCGACGATCAGCCGCCGGCGCGGCACGCCGCGCCCGACCGCGGCCGCCACCGCGTCGCGCAGCCAGGCGGCGACCTCCTCGAAGACGCTCCCCGCGGAGTCGGCGCGCTCGCGGTTGTGCACCACCACGAGGTACGCGCCGGAGGCGGCCGCGGCGTCGGCCGTCCCCGGGTCGCGCCGCGCGCCCCACACGTCGTTCACGATCCGCGCGCCTGCGGCCACGGCGGCGGCCGCCACGGCCCCCTTGTACGTGTCGATGCTGACCAGCGCGCGCCCGCCGAGCACGCGGCTCAGCGCCTCCACCACCGGCACCGCACGGCCGCTCTCGGTGGCGGCGTCCGGCGGGGAGTGCTGTCCGTAGAACTGCGCCGGCCGGGTGCTCTCCGCGCCGACGTCGACGATGTCCGCACCCTCGGCCACGAATCGCCGTCCGAGCTCGACCGCTGCGGCCACGACCTCCTCGCGGCTCCGCTCCGGAGTCGCCAGCCCGTCGCCCGAGAACGAGTCGGGGGTGACGTTGACGATCCCCATCACGTAGGTGCGCTCGCCCCAGCGCAGCTCCGGCGGGGCGGCTTCGGTGGCGGCCGCGGTGTGCATCGGCTCAGACCTCGTCGGTGGCACCCGTCAGCAGGCCACGCACGGCGCCGACCAGGTAGAGCGATCCTGCCACGACCAGCGGCTCGGCGGCGCGGCGCAGGGCGGCGGCCCGGGCGAGCGCCGCCTCCGGCTCGGCCACCGACTCGGCCGACGAACCCGGGGCCGCCCTTCGCCAGGCGCGGGCCAGGGCCTCCGGCCGGTGCGCCTTCGGGTCGTCGACGCCCGTGAAGACCGGGCGTGGCTCGAGCGCGGCGAGCGCGCGCAGGACGGCGCCCACCCGCTTGCCGCGCATCGCCCCGAAGACGAGCGGGAACCGGCGCAGCCCGAGGTTGGCCAGCGAGCGGGCGAGGGCGCGCGCGCCGGCGGGGTTGTGCGCGCCGTCGAGCAGCACGCGTCCGAGGCGCGGCCCCGCGTCGAGCAGCTCCATCCGTCCCGGCCAGCGCGCCACCGCGAACCCGCGGCGCAGGGCGCTCTCGTCGAGGCCGGCGAGGGGTCGGCCGCGGCGCGCCGCGTCCTCGCGCAGCGCGTCGAGCAGCGCCAGCGCGACCGTCGCGTTGGCCGCCTGGTGGCTTCCGAGCAGCCCGAGGCGGAGTCCGCGCAGGTCGCCGCCGGGCGTGCGCGCGTCGACCACCGTGCCGTTCCAGCCCAGGTCGCGCACCGCGGCGCGGTACGCCTGTCCCTTCCCGGCCTGCCGCAGCGGGACGTCCACGGCGGCGCATCGCTCGACGATCGGCTGGAGACCGCGGCCCGAGGCGCCGGTGACGGCGAGGTTCCCGCGCTTGATGATCGCCGCCTTCTCCGTGCCGATCGCAGCCAGGGTGTGGCCGAGGTAGCGCTCGTGGTCGAGCTGGACGTTCGTGATCGCGGCCACGCCCGGGTCGAGCGCGTTCGTGGCGTCGAGCCGTCCACCCATTCCGACCTCGACGAGTGCGAGGTCGATGCCGCTGCGCGCCAGCTCGCCGACGGCCGCCGCGGTGAGCGTCTCGAACTCGGTGGGCGGGCCGAGCTCGGCTGCGACGGTATCCGCCGCCGGGAGCACGCGGGCCACGGCGGCGGCGAAGCCCTGAGGATCGACGGGC
This sequence comes from Candidatus Limnocylindria bacterium, assembly GCA_036258775.1. Lineage (GTDB taxonomy): Bacteria > Chloroflexota > Limnocylindria > QHBO01 > QHBO01 > DATADA01. The sequence goes on from DATADA010000202.1 coordinate 6,666, forward strand.
GTGCCGTCGATGCAGATCCGCTCGCGATACGCGACCAGGTGCGGCTTCGGCATCGTGCCGACCCGCAGGCCCGCCGCGGTGAGCGCCGACCCGGCGAGCGCCACGACGCTGCCCTTCCCGTTCGTGCCGCCCACCAGCGCACCCCGCAGCCCTCGCTCCGGATGGTCGAGCGCGTCGAGCAGGCGGCCGATGCGCTCCAGCCCGAGGCCGATCCCGAAGCGGCCGCGTGAGGTGACCGCGTCGACGGCCTCCCGGTACGAGAGCGCCGGCGGCCTCAGCTCAGTCGCTGCGGTCCTCGTAGAAGACGCAGTCGACGAACTGCGGGGTCAGGCACAGGTCGTTGGCGTAACCGGAGTCGAGGTGGACCCCGCCGCGCAGCTCGCAGCGGTTCACGACTCCCTCCTGCTTCATCAGCGTCCGCATCAGCTGCGGCGCCTGGATCGGGACGCGGCCCTTCGAGCCGTGCGTCAGGTAGAAGAACGGGCAGTGGTGGCGGCGCGGCCGTGAGTACCCGAGCGGCACGCCGCGCCGGCCGACGTGGACCGCCATCGACTCGGTCGTCCCCGCCAGGCGCTTCTCGGCGATGACGCAGCGCCCCGGCGCGCACTCCTTGTCGTTGTAGCAGCAGGCGCGCGCGGGTCCCACGCCGTCGACCGCCCACAGCTCCCAGCACGGCCGCCGCAGGATGAAGGCGGGGCAGCGGTATCGGATCGTGAGGTCGCAGTTCTCGACCTCCCAGCACATCGTCCGCCGCTCCGAGCTCCGCCGATCGGGCAGGTGCCTGCGATCGATGCCCGTGCGGCGCTCAGTCTTGACGATCACGCCGTGCCCGCTGCGCGTGTCATGGCGGCGCAGTGTAACGGCCGTCACCGGCGCGGCCTACTCCCCCAAGCGTACCGTGGTACTCCGCCCCGGGGCAGCGCCTCCCCGGATGGTACCGGCCGGTCAGGAGAGGAACTCGCGGAGGCGATCTTCCATCTGCGCCTGGGGCATGTACCCGACCAGTCGCGCGGCCTCGCGGCCGTTGTGGAACACGATCAGGGTCGGGATGCTGAAGATGCTGTAGCGCTCGGCCAGCGTCCGGTTGTCGTCGGTGTTCACCTTGGCGACGACCATCCGGTCGGCGTGGGCCGCGCCGAAGCTCTCCACCACGGGCGCCACGTGCCGGCACGGGCCGCACCACGGTGCCCAGAAGTCGACGAGGACCGGCTTGTCGGCGTTGAGCACGTCCGCCTCGAACGTCGACTCGTCCACGTTGAGAGGTGCGGTGATCTCCGGCGTCCTGTCCATCCTCCACGCGCCGTGTGTACGCGCGCCGATGCTAGCACCGGTTCGCGGCCGCTTCCGGGCCTCACGCCACACCTCAGACGGCGGGCGTGGGCGTCGGCGTCGGGGTCGGCGTGGGGGTCGGGGTCGGCGGAACGGGCGTGGGCGTCGCCGGGACGGGCGTGGGGGTCGGCGTGGGGGTCGGGGTCGGCTCGGGTCCCTCCGATACCACCAGGCTCACCTGGCTCCCCGTCTCGACCGAGGTGCCCTCGGCCGGCTCGGTTCGGATGACCCGGCCCTCGTCGATCTCGGGGTGGTGCTCCGAGCTCACCGCGCCGAGCCGCAGCTCGGCGCGCTCGAGGGTCGTCACCGCCTGGTCCTGCGTCTGCCCGCGGACCTGGGGGATCGCCACCATCTCCCGCCCGCGGCTGACGCTCACCAGCACCTCGGAGCCGCGCGCGACGGGCGTGCCCGCTTCCGGGTCGGTGGCGATCACCTCGCCGGCCTCGAACTCGTCGCTGAACTCCTCGTCCTGCTCGAGGGTGAGATCGAGGCGCTCGGCCTCCACCTCGACCTGCGCGATCGGGTCGCCGATCCAGTTCGGCAGCTCGACCGTCTCGACGGTCGGCGTGGGCGTCGGGCTGTCGCGGAGGCCGGCCAGCAGCTGCGCGCCGAGGAACCCGATGAGCCCGAGGAGGAGCACGCCGAGCAGCAGGAGCAGCCAGAACCACCACGGCTGGCGGCGCTCGTCGCGTCGCTCGGCGTACGCCGGCGCCGGGCGAGGGACGGGAGGCACGTATCCCTCGCCGCGAGGCATCGACGGTGGCACGTAGATCGTCGGCTCGGCGCGCGGTGGAAGCGGCGCCACCGCGGCACCACCCGCCGCCCCGGCGATGGCGGTCGGCGGCACGGAGGCGGGGTCCGCCAGCCAGGACCGCAGCGCCTCTGCAAAGGCGGCCGCGTCGGGGTAGCGCTGTCGCGGGTCGCGCGCCAGCGCTCGCATGAGCACCGTCTCGAGCCCGGCCGGCAGCACCACCCCGATGGCGGACGGCGGGGGAGGGTCGTCGGTGAGCCGCTTGAGCGCCACGCCGGCGGCCGACTCCCCCTCGAACGGGCGCCGGCCGGTGAGCATCTCGTACAGCACGATGCCGAGGCTGTAGACGTCCGAGGCGCCGGTCACCTCCTCGCCGGCCGCCTGCTCCGGGCTGAAGTAGTGGACCGATCCGAGGGTCGTGCCGGTGACCGTCATGGACGCTTCGCTGACGGCTCGGGCGATCCCGAAGTCGGTCACCTTCACGTCGCCCGCATCGGTGATGAGGATGTTCCCGGGCTTCACGTCGCGGTGCACGATCCCGCGCCGGTGGGCCGCCTCGAGGGCCGACGCCACGGCGATGGCCACGTGGACCGCGTCGTCGGGCGCCAGCGTGATCCGCTCGCGAAGGATCTCGGAGAGGTCGCGCCCGTCGACCAGCTCCATGACGATGTACTGGTCGCCGGCGCCCGGATCGCTGCCGTAGTCGTAGACGTTCACGATGTTCGGGTGCCCGAGCTGCGCGGCCGAGCGCGCCTCCTGCCGGAAGCGGGCGGCGAAACCGGGGTCGGCGCTGAACTGCGGACGCAGCAGCTTCACCGCGACCTCGCGGTCCAGCTGCTCGTCGACGGCGCGCCACAGGGTCGCCATGCCGCCCTCGCCGAGCGGCGCGATGAGCCGGTAGCGGCCGCCGATCAGGCGGCCGAGCATCTCCATCGGTCAGGGATGGTAGTCGGCGGGAGACGGGGAGCGGCCGGCGCGTCGCCCGCCGGCGCGCTCAGTCGCGGAGGTCGAGGCTGCGGATGTAGCCGCGCACCTCGTCGGCGTCCTCGGACTCGAGCGAGACGGCGACGTTCGCCTTCAGCCAGCCGAGACGCGTGCCGCAGTCGTGGCGCGCGCCGGCGAACTGGTAGCCGAAGACCGGCTGCTCGGCGACGAGGGCGCGGATCGCGTCGGTGAGCTGGATCTCGCCGCCGGCGCCCCGCGGCGTCTGCTCGAGGACGTCGAAGATCTTCGGGGCCAGCACGTAGCGGCCGAGCACGGCCAGGTCGGACGGCGCCTCGTCGGCACCGGGCTTCTCGACCAGGTCCTCGACCTCGACGAGGCGGCCCTCCTCGCGGCGCGGCCGGACGATGCCGTAGCGCCCGACCTCGTCGCGCGGCACTCGCTGCAGCGCGACGGTGGATCCGCGGTGCTCGCTGTAGATCTCGATCAGCTGGCGGGTCACCGGCGCGCCCCCGTGGTTCAGCATCACGTCGTCGCTCAGCAGCACGGCGAACGGCTCGTTCCCGACCAGATCCTTGGCCATGAGGACCGCGTGCCCGAGGCCCAGCTGCTCCTTCTGGTGGACGTAGGCGATCGTCCCGAACTCGCTGATGCGGCGCACCTGCCGCAGCAGCTCGATGTCGCCCCGCTCCTCGAGCCAGCGCTCGAGCGCCAGGTTCGTGTCGAAGTGATCCTCGACGGCGCTGCGTCCGGTGGCGATGACGATGATGATCTGCTCGATCCCGGAGCTCACCGCCTCCTCGACGGCGTACTGGATGATCGGGCGGTCGACGAGCGGCAGGATCTCCTTGGGGATGGCCTTGGTCGCCGGCAGGAACCTGGTCCCGAAGCCGGCGGCCGGCAGGACGGCCTTTCGGACGCGCGCGCTGATGGCGTCTCCTCCTCGAGCGGATTGAGTCGGTGCGGCGCATCCCGCGATGAGACGGCGGACAGCACCGCTGCGCGGTTCTACGGGGCCCCGAGTATAACAATCGCGCGGTCGGCAGCCGTCCGGCGGGGCCCGCGTCGCCCGGCTCGGCACGTCCAGCCGCGGGGCGAGCGCGGCCGCGGTCGGTACAATCGCCGCGGATGTTCAAGCAGCTCAAGCGCACCATCCTCGGGCCGAGCCGCGACCCGCGGATGAGCTACATCAGCCGCCCCCTGCCGCGCGAGCTCCCCGACGAGCAGGTGCTGGAGGCGCTCGACCTGGCGCTCGCCGAGAACCCGGACCCGGCGTACCTCGCCGAGACGCTCCGCCCGGCCCTGCGCCGGGTGACCGGCAAGGACTACCAGGTCCTCGACCGCTCGGTGCGCGACGTGACCGGCGCCTTCACGCGGACCATGGTGATGATCCGCGACGGGGACGTCGGGCACTGGCTCGGCTACGACGCGATGTCGTATCCGCTGTTGGCGCCGTCGGCCAAGGCCCGCGAGGCGCTCGCCGCCATCACCGCCGCGGAGGGAGGTGACGAGGCGGCCTCCCCGGCCCCGGGACCGAAGCCGGGCTGGGAGCCGCCGCCTCCACTGCGCCGCGAACGCCCGGCCGCCCGCGGCTGAGGATGGGACGCCAGAACCTGCCGCGCGACCAGTGGCTCGAGATCGGCGCCGAGTGCCCGCGCTGCGGCGAGCGGATCACCGAGGACGAAGTCTTCGCCTGGCGCCCGATGCCCGAGGACCCGAAGCTGCTCCTCCTGTACTGCCCGAACTGCGGCGACCGCGTCGAGATCAACCACATCTAGCTCGAGCCGGGGGACGCGGATCGGGAGCTGGCGCCCCTACGGGGAGTCGAACCCCGGTCTCCACCTTGAGAGGGTGGTGTCCTGGGCCGCTAGACGATAGGGGCGCGGCCGCGGGAGGCGGAATGATACCGGCTGGCCGGGCCGGGGACAAACCGCGGGGCTGGCGCCCCCAACCGGATTCGAACCGGTGATCTCCACCTTGAAAGGGTGGCGTCCTAGGCCTCTAGACGATGGGGGCCCCGCGGCCCAGATGGTAGCCCGCGCGGTCTTCACCGGCGCAGCGACACAGGTCGCCGGCGGCGCATGGGCCTCAGCCGATGTAGAACAGGACCACCAGGATCGCCACGCCGGCGAGGGCCACCGAGGCGAAGAGCAGCATCAGTCCGCCGCCGACCGCGATCGCCACCGAGCGCCCGGCGTATCCCTGCCGCGCCGCGCGGCGCGACCAGATCCAGCCCTCGACGAACAGGTACAGACCGACCGCGGCCGCCAGCACGGCGCTCGCGAGCATGCCGAGCACGGAGAGCCGTGGATCGCGATTGAGGAGCGCCAGGGCGGCGAGGCCGCCGGCGATGAGCAGCGCGACCGCTGCGATCACGACGTTCCGCAGCAGGGGATGCACGGAGCGTGATTCTACCGGCGGGCAGCGCCGTGGCCGGAGCCCTCACGGGCGTCCCGGCGCGCGGCGAAGCCACGCTGCGCCCAGCCTCGAGGCGCCGCGCCGGGCGGTATGCATCTTGCACCCGAGCCCCTTCACCGCGATCCCACGACAGAGCGACAGGAGGAGGCCACGGTGGCGGATCGCACCACTCCGGACGCCGCCGGGAACGGCGAGGGGGGCATGAGCGTCCGCGAGGCGGGGCGCAAGGGTGGCCGGACGACGCGCGCCCGCTACGGCCCTGAGTTCTTCCAGGAGATCGGGCAGAAGGGTGGGCGCGTCGTCAGCGAGCGCTACTCGAACGAGCACTTCCGCGAGATCGGTCGCAAGGGCGGACGGCGCGTGGCGGAGCTCATCGCTCGCGCCAAGAGCCTCGACGACCGCGGCGGCTGAGCCGCCGGCGAAACGCTCCGGCTCGATTCGGGCAGCCGCGCCGGGTAGAACCCGCCGCGCGTGATCCCCCCGCCGGCCGCCGGGACCCCGTCCGCACACCCGCCGGCCGCCGGATGACCCTCTTCGCCGAGTTCGCCGCCGCGGCGGACGCGGTCGGCGCGACCCGCAGCAAGCTGCGCAAGCGCGACGCGCTGGCCGACTACCTGCGCGGGCTGCCGCCGGACGAGTTGGCGATCGCCTGCACCTTCTTCGCGGGCCGGCCGCTCGCCGGCGCGGACGATCGGCTCGGACTTGGCTGGGTCCAGATGTCGGCGGCGCTGCAGGAGGCATCCGGCGCCGACGGTGAGCGGCTGGCGGCGGCCTACCTGCGCCACTCCGACTTCGGCGACGCGGCGGCGGAGCTGCTCGCCGACCGCGAACCGCTGCCGCCGCCTCTCGAGCTGGCCGAGGTCGGCGACGCGTTTCGCGCGATGTCGGCGGCGCCGGGCGCCGAGGAGCGCACGACCGTCATGGCCGGCCTCTTCTCCCGGGCGAGCGCCGGCGAGGCGCGGTACATCGGCCGGATCGCGGCGCGCGAGACGAGGATCGGGCTGCGCGAGGGGCTGCTCGAGGAGGCGGTGGCGGCCGCGTTCGGCGCGGAGCTCGACGCGGTGCGCCGCGCTCACATGCTGCTCGCCGACCCGGGCGAGGCGGCGCTGCTGGCGCGCGAGGGCCGTCTGGCGGACGCGGCCCTGCGGCTTGGCCGGCCGGTCCGCTTCATGCTCGCCAGCCCGGTGGCCGACGCGGAGGAGGTGATGCGGCGCGTCGGGGACGAGGCGTGGATCGAGGACAAGTACGACGGCATCCGCGCCCAGCTGCACGTCTTCGCGCCCGACGGCGAGCCGCCGCGCCTCTACTCGCGCGATCTCAATTCGATCGGCCGCTCGTTCCCGGAGATCGTGGCGGCCGCCGAGCGTCTCCGTGCCCCGCTCCTGCTCGACGGCGAGCTGGTCCCGTATCGCGCCGGTTCCGTGATGGACTTCGCGAGCCTCCAGACGCGGCTCGGGCGGGTCGACCCCGGTCCGGCGCTGCTCGAGGAGGTCCCGGTCGTGTTCGTCGCGTTCGACGTGTTGCATGCCGGGGGCGAGGACCTGCTCGAGCGACCGCTGCGGGCGCGCCGGGCGGCGCTCGAGGCGCTCGGACTGCCGGAGGCGACCGGCGAGCGCTTCCTGCTGGCGCGGGTCGACGGCGCGCGCAGCGCGGCCGCGGTCGACGCCGCGTTCGACGAGGCTCGCGAGCGGCGCAACGAGGGGCTGATGATCAAGGATCCCCAGAGCACCTATCAGCCGGGGCGCCGCGGGCTCGGGTGGCTGAAGCTGAAGCGGGCGCTGGCGACGCTCGACTGCGTCGTGGTCGGAGTCGAGTGGGGCCACGGCAAGCGCCGCGGCGTGCTCTCCGACTACACCTTCGCGGTCCGTGCCGGCGCCGACGACCGCCTGCTCACCATCGGCAAGGCCTACACCGGCCTGACCGATGCCGAGATCGCGACCATGACCGAGCACTTCAAGTCCATCACGCTGCGTGACTTCGGCCGGTACCGCACAGTCGTCCCCGAGGTCGTCGTGGAGGTCGCCTTCGACCGGATCCAGCGCTCGGCGCGCCATCGCTCCGGTTTCGCCCTGCGCTTCCCGAGGATCGTCAGGATCCGCGACGACAAGACGCCGGCCGAGATCGACGTTCTGGCGACGGTCGAGAAGCTGCACGAGGCGCAGGGATCGGGGCGGATCCTGCTCGCCCGCGGCGCGGGCGGCGAGGTGGAGCGGATCGCGGCAGTCGGTGAGGCGGCGGAGAGCGGCTGACGGCCTGCGCTCAGCGCGGGACCGCGGCCAGGCCGCGTGGCGCGTTGCGCTCGGTGTCGTCCAGCACCGCGGCCAGGAACGCCGCCGCCCGGCCGGTGTCGAGCCGCTGGACGCGCCCGATGCGGCCCGCCCACCACGGCGTGTTGTCGGCGGTCACGATCTCGTCCGCGGGCTCCTGCAGCACGACCCGGCTGGCGCGCCGCGGAAAGGCGATCGTCGCCTCGATCCGGGTGCCGCCGACGCCCGCCGACGACGCCCAGCGGTCGAGCGCGTCGCGGACCGACTCCGCGTCGAAGCTCGGATTCGTCCGGCACGGGATCCAGCCGCGCCCGCCGGCGTCGAACTCCCACGCCCGGCCCCGCGCCCGATAGCGGCCCTCCCAGCGCCGCGCGATGAGCGCCCGGACGCCCGCGGGACCGACCAGCAGGGCCTCGAGATCGGGCGGCACGCCGGGCAGGCGGGGGCCGACGACCAGCGTGTATGAGTCGTCGAAGACCGAGCCGAGCAGCCGCTCCAGGTCGATCGCGTCGTGTGCGCGCACATCGACGCTCGCGGCCCGTCCGGCGGCCGCCAGCCCGATCCCGAGGGCGACGACTCCCGCCACCCCGGCGGCGACCGCGAGACCGATCGATCCGCCGCGGCCCGTGGCGACGGCGATCAGCCCCGCGCCGGCGGCCGCGGACAGGAGCACGAGCGCCACGGCGACGTCGCGCCGACGGCGCGAGGCGGCCGTGGCGGCCGGCCGGATCACCCGCACCGCTCGCCTCCTGTTACGCTCGCGGCTCGATGGCGACCAGGATCGTCGCGGCGGTGCTCGACCCCGGATCCGCCGACTCGCTGCGGATGCGTGCGGTGACCGAGGACGGCCACGAGATGACGCTCGATGCCGACGGCCAGCGCCACGACGGCACCGCGGTCGGCCCCAAGGAGATGCTGCTCGTGGCGCTCGCCGGCTGCACCGCGATGGACGTCATCAGCATCCTGCGCAAGAAGCGGCAGGGAACCCTGCGCTACGAGGTGACCGTCTCCGGCGACTCGGCGGACGAGCACCCGCGCGTCTACACCCACATCCGGGTGGAGCATCGCGTCGGCGGTGCCGTCGAGCCCGAGGCGCTTCGCCGCGCCGTGGAGCTGTCGGCGACCAGGTACTGCCCGGTGAGCGCCATGCTCGCCGGCTCGGTGCGCATCGAGCATCGCTACCGGCTCGAGGTTCCCGGCGAGGAGCCGATCGCGGCACGGGTGGTGGTGACCGGCCCGGACGCTCCGCCCGCCGCCGGCTGAAGCCGGTGCGGTGGTCTGGACGGCCGCCGCGTCACGACGCCGTGCGCAGCTCCTCCGCGCCGCTCATGGCCTCGAGGACCGCCTCGCGGAAACGGACGAGGTCGAAGGGCTTGGCGACGACGGGGCCGATCGGCGCCAGCTCCGCGAGCCGCTCGCGGCCCGCGGCGCTGACGATGACGACCGGGATCCCCGGCCAGGCGGAGCGCAGCAGCTCGGTGATGTCGCCGCCGTCCCCGTCGGGCAGCATGACGTCGACGACGAGCAGGTGCGGCAGCGCGACGTCCATCAGGTCGCCGAGCTCGACGATCCGGGTGCAGCTCACGACGCTGAAGCCCAGGTCGCGCAGGATGTCGGCCTCGAGAGCCGCGATGTCGGGGTCGTCCTCGAGGACGTAGGCGCGCTGGCGCTCGTCCACCGGGCTCGGGATGGGGGCCGGCTCGGGCGCCGGATCGCGATCAATCACGCCACGCAGTGTGCCGCGCGTGGGGGTCATGGCGCAATGGCAGCATCGGCCCGCCCGATCGGTACCCACCCCGTACGAAGGTCCCATCCGGGGGGCGGGCTTGCTCGCTCGTTGTATGCTCACCGCCCGCGACGGGCCGGTCACGCGCACCGGCCGGCAGGCACGCGCGCAGCCGAGGACGCCGCTGAAGGCATGGCACGATCGATGTGGCGCGGGGCGGTCCAGTTCGGACTGGTGACCATCCCCGTCAAGCTCTACCGGGCGACCGAGGAGTCCGGGATCGGGTTCAACCTGCTCCACGCGAGCTGCCTGAACCGGATCCAGATGAAGATCTACTGCCCGTACCACGACGAGGTGATCCCGCGCTCGGAGACCGTGCGCGGCTACGAGTGGAGCAAGGGGCGGTACGTCGTGATCACCGACGAGGACCTCGAGGCGGTCCCGCTCAAGACGCTGCGCGCCATCGAGATCGAGATGTTCGTCGACGCGCGCGAGGAGGCTCATGGCGCGCAGTTCGTGAAGCAGGCCTACTATCTCGAGCCGGAGGCGATCGGTGCCAAGGCCTTCTACCTGCTCAAGACCGTGCTGGCCGAGCAGGGCAAGACGGCGATCTGCAAGGTGGTGCTGAAGGACCGCGAGCAGCTGGCCGCCATCCATCCGTTCTCGCGGACGCTGCTGCTGACGACCCTCCACTGGCCCGACGAGGTCCGCTCCGCAGAGGAGCTGAACCTGCCGGAGGACCAGGTCTCACTCAAGCCGGCCGAGCGCCGCATGGCCGAGCAGCTGGTCGAGTCGATGACCGGCGACTTCTCGGCCGACGACTTCCGGGACGACTACCGACAGGCGCTCATGGCCGTGATCGAGCGGAAGATCGCCGGCGAGCAGCCCGAGCCGGCTGCCCGCGCTGAGGAGCCGACCCAGCTGGCTGACCTGATGGCCGCGCTTGAGGCGAGCGTGGCGGCCGCCAGGCGCGGTCGTGCCGAGGCGGCGGTGCCCGCGCAGGACGTCGAGGAGGCCGAGGCGCCGCGGCAGCGGCGCCGCAAGACCGCCTGACGGACCGGCGCCCGGCCGGGGAGCGCGTGCCCGGCGACCAGCTCGAGCTCTCGATCCCGGACGATCCCGGACGGCGGCTGCCGGAGCGCGTCGAGCCGATGCAGCCCGCGGCCGGAGGTGCGCCGTTCGACGACCCCGACTACCTCTTCGAGCCGTGGTGGCCGGGCGTGCGCGCGATCGCCTTCGTCGAAGCCGGCCTGCTGCGGCTGCAGATCGAAGGGCTGGCCGACGCCGCCGCGGCAGCGCCGGAGCTCGCCGAGCTTCCACGGCAGCTGATCGACGACGCGACGATCCTCGACGGCACGCTGCTCGTGCTCGATCCGCAGGGCCGGCCGGACGCGGACCTCCTGCGCCGGCGCCTCTCCGCCTCCGGCTCGCGACGCGGGCCGCCTGCCGGCCTGGCCGCCTTCGTCGCATCGGACCTGCTGTGGAGCGGGGGCCGCTCGTGGGCGCGCCGACCGTATCGTGCCCGCCGCGAGCGGCTGCTGGCGATCCTGCCGGAGGGCGACCGCGCGGTGGTCGGGCGCGGCTATGAGCGGGAGGGGACCGTCGTGGCCGATGCCCTGGGACTGCTCGGTATCGGCGCCATGGGCGCCCGTCGCCTCGACGCCCGGTACCGGCCGGGCCGGAGCGGCGACGCCTGGCTGCGCCTGCCCGTCGTCCCGCGCCTGGCACACGTCCCCACCGAACGCCCCACCCTGGCGCTGATCCAGCGGCTGCCTCTTGCCTAGAGCCCTGGGGGTCGCCAGCCGCGTCGCCGCGCGAGAGGGGCGGCTGGCGCTCGATCCGTGGTGCGTCGCGGCCGCGTACTTCCTGCTGCTGGGCGGCCTCATGGCGGGGATCGACGTCGTCTGGCTGCGTCACGTGGGGATCGTGCTCGGCGGGCTGGCCGTCCTCGACCTCGTTCGCCACCTTCGGGAGCGTCACGATGCGGTCGACGTCGCGGTCGCGGGGGCCGTCCTGCTCCTCGCGATCGGCGTGCTGGGGAGCACCGACCGGCGTGCGAGCGTGGAGGTGCTCGCCTTCGATCTCGCCCTGCTGGCGGTGTTCGTGCGTCTCCGGCGGCGCTTCGCGGTCCCCACGTCGAGGGACCGCCTGTTGGCCACCGCCGGCCGGATCGCCGCCGGCGTCGCGGTCGTCGTCACCGTCATCTGGACCTGGGAGTCCGCTCTCTGGTGGATCGAGGAGGGGCCCGGGACCCTGCCGCCTGCCGGACTGAACTACTCCGACGAGTGGTTCCGTCACATGAACCTGCTGCCGGTCTACCTGGCCCTGCTCTGGCCGGCGGTCGCTCACTGCTGGACGGAGCGCGGCGAGCGGTTCCTCTCCGTCGCGGCACTTACCTGCGGCATCGTGGTGACAGCTCTCAGCGCATCGCGTGCCGCGTGGCTCGGGGTGGGTGCCGGCGCGCTCACGTTCTGCCTGCTCCTCCTCTTCGTCGGCCGCGGCGCCCTTCTTCGTCGGGCGCTGCGCTGGTTGCCGGCGGTCCTGGTCGTGGTGGTCGTGCTCGCGCTGAGCGGCGTGGCGGCGACGCTCCTCGAGCGGGCGACCGATCTGGCCACCCTGCGCGCCCGCGCCGACATCTGGGAAGCGGCGCTGAGTCGCTGGCGCGAGCATCCGCTGGCGGGTACCGGACTGGGCACCATCACCGGTGAGCTGCTTCGGGGCGGGCTCGCGGCGGATGGCCCGGCGCCCGTGCCGCACGCGCACAGCATCCCGGTGCAGCTGCTGGCCGAGGCGGGACTCACCGGCGTCGCGGCGGCGCTGGTCGCCCTCGTCGCGGTCACCTGGTACGCGGTGCGGGTCGGGGCGGCGCGATCGGCTCCCGGCACGCACGTCCGCGCGGCGGCGGCCGCGGCGCTGGTGGCGTACGCGGTCGACGGCCTGGCGGACAACCACTCGGCGATCGCGGCCGTCGACGTGCTCGCCGTTGCCAACCTGGCGCTGCTGGTGCCGTTGACGCCGGGGACAACCCGGTGCACGGTCGTCGAGGCGAGCCCGCGCCGCTTCGCCATTGGCCGAGGCGTGCTCGTCACCGGCCTGCTGGTGCTCGGCGCCCAGGCGATGGTGTGGAGCGGTGCAGCGCTCGCCTGGGAGCGTGCGCAGGACGCGATCCGGGCAGGACGCTGGGGAGAGGTCGAGGCCGCCCTGGAGCGCGCCCACATTCTGGATCCGGCGCTGGCGCTCTACGGGCGCGAGCTCGGCAAGCTGCGTGCGGCGCTCGGCGACACGGACATCGGCGTGGCGCTGCTGGAGGCGGCCTCCTCGCGGAACCCAAACGACCCGAACGCGCACCGCGCCCTCGGCGTGCTCCGGCTCCGCGACGGCCGCCCGCAGGAGGCGATCGAGCGCCTCAGCTCCTCTGTCCGGCTCGACGCCACGCGCGTCGAGTCGTTCCTCCTGCTCGGCGTCGCATTCGACCGCGCCGGGCTGAGCCCCCGGGCCGACGACGCGTACGCGAGGGCCATCGCGCTGGCGCCGGCGCTGCTCCTGACCGACGGCTGGGCGACGATCGGCATGGAGCCGGATCGGCTGGTTGCTCTCGCCGACCGGGCGCTGGCGCTTTCGTCCAGCGGGGACGCTGCCGTCCGCCTCGCGACGCGACGCGCCGACCTGCTGATCATCATCGACGACCGGCCGGCGCTCGAGCGTCTCCTGGCGAGCGGCCGCGTCCCGGCCCCCGACTCCTGGCGGGCCGTTGCGGAGGCCGAGGCCGGAGACACCGCCCGCGCAATGGAGCTCCTCGAGCGGAGCCGCGCCGACGGGAGGGTGTCGTTCCAGTACTGGCTGAACCGCGCCTTCGTCCACGCGCTGGCCGGCAGGCCCACGGAGGTGGCACGAGCGTACCGGCTGGCGCGGATGCTGGCGTCGTTCAACCCGCTGCCCGCGCTGCCGCCCCCGCTCCCGCCGATCGGCCATGACCCGAACGACTTCTGGATGTACGGGCGCGAGACCTCGCGGCTCAGGTGGGACGCCGGTCTGCTGCTTCCGTCGCCGAGTCGCGGGGCGTGGTTCCGCCTGTACGACCCTGCCCGGATCGAGGTGCCGCAGCTGCGTGAGCCTCGGCTGCGCGACCGAGCCGGGGCGGGAGCCCCGCCACCATGAGCCAGGCGAGGGCCCGGTTCAGCAGGCCGGTGCGGTCGACGCCGAGATACGCCGCCACGGCGAAGGCCGCGCCGCCGACGATGTCGACCACGTAGTGGTGCCCCGTGTACGTGATCGCGAACCAGACCAGGGCGGTCCACGCCGCGATGATCCACGCCCCGCGGGGATGCTGGCGCCGCACGAAGAGGAAGGCGAGCAGCGGGAAGGCGGCGTGAAGCGAAGGGAAGGCCGCGTTGTCGTTTGGGCTCAGGTTCTGGTAGACCCAGTCGGCTGAGATCGGCAGGTCCAGCTTCAGGATCGTGGCGCCGATGATGTCCGTCACCGGCAGCGCCTCGCCGTGCCGGTGCGCGAAGCGAGGCGGGGCGACCGGCACGAAGACGTACACGATGAAGGCGGCGAGCGCCATGACGAGGAGCGTGGCGGCGAAGCGGTAGTAGAGGCTGCGGTCGCGCGTCCAGAAGATGAACGCGATGCCGAGCGGGAACATGAAGTGGGCCGAGTAGACGAGCGAGGTGAGGACGTCGAGCCAGCCCACCGCCTCCGGACGGTAGAGCAGCCGCTGGAGCTCGACCGTCGGGACGATCCCGCCGAACATCGCGCGCTCGAGCGCGATGACGCTGTCAGAGGCCACCGGCGCACCGAGGTTGTCGGCCAGGCCACGCATCGCCTCCCAGCCCAGGAAGATGAGCACGAACGGCAGCCAGTCGCGGAAGAAGAGCCGGGCACGCCCGAGGAGGATCGCGACGAGCGCGACCGCGATCGCGACCAGGTCGAGAGTCGGCCAGACGCCTGCCACGATCATCAGGTACATGACGACGGCCATGTAGGCCGTCATGGCGATCACCGCGAGGCGGCCCATCGCCTCTCCCTCGCCGCTCCGCGGCGGAGGCGCAGCGACGGGATGCGCTGCCGCGCCCGGTCGGTTCAGCGCTGGGGAGCGACCGTCCCGCGGCCGCGGCCTGGCGCGGTCATGTGGCTGCGCTTCGCGCGCTGCGCGCGCGTCGCCGCTCGGCCCGTCGAACATCAGCCCGGCATGCCCGCCAGCGAGAGGGCGCGCTCGAGCTTCGTCCTCGGCTCGGGCTCAAGCCCCGGCCACCCGGCGAGCGCGCGCGCGACCGCGGCGAGCAGAGTGGCCCCGTCGCGATCGGGCGGACCCGTCCGCTGCTCGAGCTCGACGACGAGCAGCTCGCCGAGGGTCGTGCCGGCTCGCGCCGCCGTGACGCGGTCGAGCGACAGCACCGCGAGGGAGCGGCCGCCGTGCCTGACGGGCCGCTGGGTTCGCCGCTGCGCGAGGGCGACGCGCTCCACCAGCGGCCGGCCAGCCGAGAGGTCGAGCAGCCGCTCACGGGCGGCGCTCGCCGGCCACGCCTCGGGGTGGACCCCGCCCTCCACGGCCGCCGCCGGGCCCTCCACCTCGGGGCGCCGGTGCAGGGAGCCGTCGTGCCCTCCCGGCGCATCGGCCCGGGCCTCCTCCGGCGGGCCCTTCAGCGACACGATGCTGCGCTCGCCGCGCGTCCGGAGGCGGCACGCCCAGCCGGCGGCCGCCAGCCGCCCGTCGGGCGTGTCGAGGTAGCGGTCGATCTCGGCGACCGTGCGCGGGGCGCCGAGGACCGCCGGCCCGAGTTCGGCAACCTCTGCGAGGCGGTCGAGCACCCGGGGGTCACGCGCGCGGTAGCGATGCTCGACCTCAATCCGCACCGGCGTCGTACCGCCCGGCCGCCCGGCGCACCGCCCCGGCCACCTGATCGCGCAGCTCGGGCGGCCCGAGCACCTCGACCGCGTCGCCCCAGCCCAGGATCCACGGCCGGATCTCCACGATGCCGGCCACCGTCACCGTCAGCTC
>DATADA010000203.1:0-2319 GCA_036258775.1 Candidatus Limnocylindria bacterium
GTGCCGGCCTACTACAAGGGGATGCCGGACACGGTCATCGGCCCCGGGGAGGAGATCCCGTGGCCCGCGTACAGCGACCATCTCGACCACGAGCTGGAGCTGGCCGCGGTCATCGGCGCCGCGGGGCGCGACATCCCCGCCGAGCGCGCGATGGAGCACGTCTTCGGCTGGACGATCTGGAACGACCTGTCCGCCCGGGACATCCAGGCGGTCGAGCTGCCGCAGAACATGGGGCCGGGCAAGGCCAAGGACTGGGACGGGTCGAACGTGCTGGGGCCGTGCATCGTCACGGCCGACGAGCTCGACGGGACGGACGTGCGCATGGCGGTGCGGGTGAACGGCGCGAGATGGGGAGAGGCACGCTCGTCGGAGATGCATCACGGCTTCCCGGCGCTGATCGCCTATGCGTCGCAGGCGCAGACTCTGCATCCCGGCGAGGTTCTCGGCTCGGGGACGGCACCCGGCGGGTCGGGGATCGAGCTCGATCGGCGGCTGGAGCCGGGCGACCTGATCGAGATGGAGATCGAGGGGATCGGCGTGCTGCGCAACCGGGTCGGGCCGAGACAGGGGAGGTGAGCGATGGCGTACGTGGTGGCCGCGACGTATCGGGCGAAGGAGAACGAGGAGGAGAAGATCCGCGAGATCCTGGAGATCATGGCTCCCCTCTCGCGGGCGGAGCCCGGCTGCCTGTTCTACCAGGCCCACCGCTCGCCGGAGGACCCGCGCGTCTTCTTCCTGTACGAGCAGTACGCCGACGAGTCCGGCTACCAGGCGCACATGGAGACCGAGCACTTCGCCACGTACATCCGGGGCGAGGCGATCCCGCGGCTCGAGAGCCGCGAGCGGGCCTTCTACGTCACCCTGGACGGCGGCTGACCGGGTGGCCCGCTGCGTGAGGCACTGATCGAGCGTGTTCGAGTACGCCCGTCCCACCCGCCTCGACGAGGCCGTGGGGCTGCTGGTCGCGGCGCCCGGCGCGCGCCCGCTGCTGGGCGGCACCGACCTGATCGTGGGGCTGCGCAAGGGCAGGCTGCGCCCGCCGCTGGTCGTCGACCTGAAGCGGGTCGCCGAGCTGGACCGCGACATCTCGGAGCGGGACGGGATGCTGCGCGTCGGGGCCGCCGCGGTGATGACACAGGTCGCCCGCGATGCGCGCGTTCGGCGGCACTTTCCGGCGCTGGTCGAGGCGGCGCTGACCGTCGGATCGATCCAGATCCGCAACCGCGCGACCCTCGCCGGCAACCTGTGCAACGCCTCGCCTGCGGCCGACACGGCGCCGCCGCTGCTCGTCTACGGGGCCCGCGTCGAGGTTGCCGGCCGCGCCGGGCGGCGGGTCGTCCCGGTGGAGGAGCTGTTCGTCGGCCCCGGCCGCACGAGCCTCGCGCCGGGGGAGCTGGTGACCGCGGTCGAGCTGCCGCTGCCCAATGAGCCGCTGGGTGCGGCCTTCGGGCGGCTGACGCGGCGCCGTGGGGTCGATCTGGCCACCATCAACCTGTGCTGCTCGGTCTCGGCGGGCGGAGTGACCCGCTTCGCCTACGGCGCCGCCGGGCCGCGCCCCTTTCTGGTGGCCGACACGAGCGGTACGCTGGCGGACGCATCGCGAGATGAGGGCGAGCAGGAGCGCCTGCTGGGCGAGCTCACCTCTCGGGCGACGCCGATCTCGAACGTCCGCGCCAGCCGCGAGTACCGCGAGGCGATGCTCGTGGTGCTCAGCCGGCGGGCGCTCGCGCGCGCTCGTGCGCGGCTGGCGGAGGGAGATGGCCGTGCCGGATAGCCGCCTCGGCATCGGCCTGGTCGTCAACGGCCGCCGTCACGAGCTCGAGGTGGCGGCCGACCACACCCTGCTCGACGTCCTTCGCGAGCGGCTGGGTCTGACCGGTACCAAGGAGTGCTGCGCAGAGGGGGAGTGCGGCGCCTGCACCGTCCTGGTCGACGGCCACGCGGTGAACTCGTGCCTGGTGCTGGCCGTCGAGGCCGATGAGCGGGAGGTGACGACCATCGAAGGTCTGGCGAACCATCGGCTCAGCCCCGTGCAGGAGGCGTTTCTCGAGGCGGGCGGGGTGCAGTGCGGGTTCTGCATCCCCGGCATGGTGATGGCGGCCCACTACCTGCTCCAGCAGAACGCCGACCCGTCGCCGGACGAGATCCGCGAGGGACTGTCGGGCAACCTGTGCCGCTGCGGCGGCTACAACCAGATCTGCGAGGCGGTCGCGGCCGCGGCGCGACGGTGGGTGACCCAGGGCGTGGGAAGGTGAGCCGCACCCGGCCTCCCGAACGGCCGGTGCCGCCGAACGGCGAGGACGAGGAGCGCGCCGGACG
>DATADA010000204.1:0-15390 GCA_036258775.1 Candidatus Limnocylindria bacterium
GGCTGGCCGGCGCCGTACCGCCGCGGTGACGACGCGCGGCAGGATCGCCGGCGAGCGCCACACGACGCGGAGGTCGGCGTCGCCCAGGAGCTCGTCCAGCTCGTCGAGCCGGTAGGCCCGCAGGGCCGACACGATCCCGTCGTGCCGCGTGTATGCCGCCCGCCCGAGCGTCAGTGCGACCGTCGCGGTGAGCGCCAGCGGCAGGAGCCCTCGGCGGAGATCGTTCACGACCACCCCGCGGCGTGCGACCCGCGCCATCTCGGCGAGGGCGCGTCGCGCATCGGCGGGCTCGAGGTGATGGATGAGGAGCGAGGCGTGCGCGACGTCGACGGAGTCGTCGGCGAGCGGCAGCCGGCAGGCCTCGCCCTTCAGGAGCGTCACGCCCGGCCGCCGCGCCACTCGCCGTTGGGCGTGGGCGAGAATCGTCGGATGCCGCTCCAGGGCGAGGACCTGCCACCCGCCACGGCGGCGTCCCTCGCGTTCGAAGGCGAGCGGCATGTCAGCGGCGCCCGTCCCGGCGTCCAGGATGGTGAGCGGCCCGTCGTCCCCGGCGAGACGCCGGATGGCGGCGATGCTGGCCCGCGTGCCGCCCGGCAGCCGGTTGAGGCGGGCGAGATCGCGCAGGTTCGCCGCGAGCGCTCCAGGCTCGAGCTCGTCGGCGTCGAGCAGCTCGCGGCGCGACGAGCGGTGGCGCAGCGGGCGGCGGAGGCGCATCGGTCGCGTACCGTACGGCACCGCGGGCCGGTCCGCCGTGCCGGGTCGGTAGAATCGGCCGTCCGCGAAGGAGGGAGCATCGCAGCCAGATGACGCGGATCCTGCTCTACACCGGCAAGGGCGGCGTCGGCAAGACCAGCGTCGCCGCGGCGACGGCGGTCGACTGCGCGCGCCGGGGCTACCGGACGGTCGTGCTGTCCACCGACATCGCCCACTCGCTCGGTGATGCCTTCGGCGTCGACCTCGGCCCGCAGCCGACGAAGATCGCCGACAACCTGTGGGGGCAGGAGTCCGACGTCTTCTTCAACGTCGAGCGCTACTGGGGGCGCATCCAGGAGTACGCCGCGTCCGTCCTGCGCTGGCGCGGGCTCGACGAGGTGCTGGCCGAGGAGCTGACCATCCTGCCCGGCATGGACGAGGTCGGGAGCCTGCTCTGGATCGCCGACCACCACGACTCGGGTGACTTCGACGTGGTCGTGGTCGACGCGGCACCGACCGGCGAAACGCTCCGGCTGCTGAGCCTCCCCGAGGCGCTCAAGTGGTGGATGGAGAAGATCGAGCCGATCGGGCGGCGGATCAGCAAGCTGACCGGGCCGCTCATCAACCGCGTGGTCGGCATCCCGGTGCCCGGCGACGACGTCTTCGACGCCGGCGAGCAGCTCTTCGCCCGCCTCGAGCACATGCGTGGGCTGCTGGCCGATCCTTCGCGGACCTCGGTGCGCGTCGTGCTGACGCTGGAGCAGGTGGTGATCAAGGAGGCGCAGCGCTCCTTCACCTACTTCCACCTGTACGGCTATCCGACCGACCTGGTCGTCGCCAACCGCGTCCTGCCCGACGACGTCGGGCCGTACTTCCGCGGCTGGTGGGAGGCGCAGCAGCGCTACGGACCGATGGTCGCCGACGCCTTCCACCCGATACCGCTCCGCCAGGCTCCGTTCTTCGACCGAGAGGTGGTCGGCATCGACATGCTCGGCGACCTCGCCGGGGCGCTGTACGACGGCGACGATCCGACCACCTTCTTCTATCGCGGCCGGCCCTACTCGGTGCGCCGCGACGATGGCTTCTTCGTCCTGTCGGTCGACCTGCCGTTCACCTCCCGGGAGCAGATCCACCTGACGCGCCACGCGGACGAGCTGCTGATCGACCTCGGCGCGTGGCGGCGGACGCTCGTCCTGCCGCACGCGCTGGTCGACGCGCCGACCGACGGCGCCCGGTTCGAGGACAACACGCTTCACATCCGCTTCAGCGCCCCACCACGATCACCGAACGGAGGCAGGAACCGATGACGAGCGACAACGGCCCGCGCGACGCCGCCCGGGAGGGCCGCGGCGACCCGCGCACGGCCGAGCTCGAGGCGCGGATCGCCGAGCTCGAGCGCCGGCTGGAGGAGCAGGGCGCATCGCGCGGGATGGCGGGGGACGCGACCCGAGCGGCCGGCCGCAGCGCACAGGAGGCGGTCTCCACCCTGTCGCGCAGCATCTTCCCCGACGATGCGCGGACGCACCTGCGGGCCGCCACGCGTGAGCAGCTGCTCGCCGCTCGGGTCTACCTGGACCGCTGGATCGCCCGCCTGGAGGCGGCCGACGCGTCGGCGGCTCCGCGCCGGCACGAGACGATCGAAATCGAGGAGTGAGCCACCGGCGGCTCGCCTGGCCGGCGGCCTCGGCGCTCGCGCTCATCCTCGCCGGTTGCGCCCTCGGCGAGACGCCGGCGACCGGGACACGATCTCCACCGTCGGGCGGGCAGTCGCCGGCGGCCAGCGTCCCGGTTCCTGCGGCCAGCGGTTCGCCGGACGCCGCCGCGACGGATGAGGCGGTCATCGAACGCTTCTTCGCCCTGGCCAGCGACGAGGCGTTGACCTTCCGCGTGACCAGCGACGGCTCGATCGACAGCCGGGTCGGCGGTGAGCGAGGCGTCATCACGGTCACCAGCGACATGGCCGTGCGCGGCCGCGATGCGGTCGGTGACTTCGTCCTGGCGTCGGGTGGCGAGGAGCAGGCCTTCGAGCTGCTCATCGTCGACGAGACCGGCTATGCCCGGACGGCCGAGGGCTGGGAGCCGATCCCGGAGTTCCGGCAGGATCAGCCCGTGAACCCGTTCGTGCTGCTGTCAGGACCCGGCGATCTCGAGTACGTCGAGCGCGCGCGTGTCGATGGCGAGGAGTTCCATCGGCTGCGCAGCCGGGTCTGGCTCGGAGGCGACGTCGCGAGCCTGGAGCAGGAGGGCTGGGAGAACCCGGAGATCGAGGAGAGCCGGTTCGACGTCCTGGTGCGCGAGGACGGCACGCCGTCGCGCGCCCAGTTCACGGGGACGCTCACCGGCACCTACAACGGCGAGGCGGCGGAGGTCAGCTTCGACTTCACGTACATCTTCACCGAGGTGGGGGAGCCGGTGGAGATCCCGGACCCCGCAGGTGGCTGACCTGCCACCGTCCACCGCCGGCCTCGGCGAAGTGGCGGCCTGGCTCCGAGAGGCGCGCAGCGTCGTGGTGCTGACCGGGGCCGGGATCAGCACGGAGTCCGGGATCCCGGACTTCCGCGGCCCGAACGGCGTCTGGACGCGGAACCCGCGCGCCGAGCGCATGTCGAACATCGGGTACTACGTGAGCGACCCCGAGGTGCGGAGGGCGTCGTGGCGGATGCGGCTGGAGCACCCCGGCTGGGGCGCTCGCCCGGGGCGCGGGCACCTCGCACTGGCGGAGCTCGAGCGGCGCGGCAGGATCGATACGCTGATCACGCAGAACATCGATGGGCTGCACCAGGCCGCCGGGACATCCGCGGACCGGCTGGTCGAGATCCACGGCACCATGCGGGAGTTCACCTGCCTCGCCTGCGGAGATCGCGGGCCCATGCAGGCCGCGCTCGAGCGGGTCCGCGCCGGGGAGGCTGACCCGGCCTGCCGGCGCTGCGGCGGCATACTGAAGTCCGCGACGGTCTCGTTCGGACAGAACCTCGATCCGGGCGACCTCGCGCGATCCGAAGCAGCCGCCGCCCGCTGCGACCTGTTCCTGGCGGTCGGCACGAGCCTCACCGTGTACCCGGCCGCGCGCCTGCCCGAGATCGCCCTGGGTGCCGGTGCCCGCCTGGTGATCGTGAACGCCGAGCCGACGCCCTACGACGACCGGGCCCACGCCGTGCTGCGCGGTCAGATCGGGGAGGTCCTGCCGGCGCTCGTCGCCGCGCTCTGAGAGGTCAGCCCGGCTCGCTGACGGAGCCCGCCTCCTGGCCGTGGTCCCCGCGCTCGCTGTGCTCGCCCGGTGCGTGCCCGGCGTCGTCGGCCACGGCCACGTCCGCCGTGGGCTCGCGGTCGCGGCGGCGGGAGTCGCCGGCGGCGACCTGTTCCGCCGGCTCGTCCCCGGGGCTCTGGTCGGCGGCCTCTCGGTCCCCGCGAACGTCCACCGCCGATTGCCACGGCTGCGGTGGCGCGTCGGTACCCGCCTTCAGCGGCTCGTCAGGTGTCGTGCGCTCTGTCATGCGGCGCGGCGGTGCAGTACCGGTGCCAGCGACCGCCCCGACCGATTGACCGCCGTCGCGGCGGGGATATGCTCCACCACGCGATGGCTGCGACGGGCCTCACGCTGCGCGACGTCCCAGGCCTGCGGGTCGGGCACTGGACCGATGCCACGGCGGCCACCGGGTGCACAGTGGTCGTCGCCACCGGCGGTGCGGTGGGAGGCGTGGACGTCCGCGGCTCGGCGCCCGGGACGCGCGAGACCGACGTGCTTCGCCCGACCGCGCTCGTGGAGCGGATCCACGCCGTCTGCCTGGCCGGGGGATCGGCGTTCGGCCTGGCCGCCGCGGACGGCGTCATGCGCTGGCTCGACGAGCGCGGAGTGGGCGTCGACACCGTGGCGCGGCGCGTTCCGATCGTGCCGGCCGCAGTCATCTTCGACTGCTTCCTCGGCGTGCCGGACGCGTACCCGGATGCCGCGGCCGGCTACGCCGCCTGCGACGCCGCCGACGACGTCGCGACGCCGCTCGAGGGGAGTGTCGGCGCGGGGACGGGGGCGACGGTCGGCAAGCTGGCGGGTCCGGCGCGGGCCACGAAGAGCGGCGTCGGGAGTGCCGCGCGGATGCTCGGCGACGGCACGGTGGTCGGGGCTCTCGCGGTCACCAACGCCGTCGGCAACGTGGTCGGACGCGACGGACGGATCCTGGCCGGGGCGCGCGACGAGGATGGCGGCTTCATCGGTGCCGACGAGCTGCTCGGCACCGTGTCGGTCGGCGAGCTGACGCGGTTCGGCACGAACACCACGTTAGCGGTGGTCGGCACCGATGCGCCGCTCGACCGATCCGCCTGCCGCAAGCTGGCCGAGCTCGGCCACGACGCCCTCGCCATCGCCATCCGTCCCGTCCACACCGCGTACGACGGCGACGCCGTCTTCGTCATGTCGACCGGCGATGGCGCGCCCGTCGAGCCGCAGCGTCTGATGGCGCTCGGCGCCGCTACCGTATCGGTGCTCGTCGAAGCGATCGAGAGGAGTGTATTGACCGCCGAATCACGAGGAGGAGTCCCGGCGCTCGGCGGGGAGCGCCAAGCCGTCAGCGGAGAGGAGGAGGAATACACCCATGGCAACCTACGCGGCTGAGCGCGAGAACACCCTCAGCCTGAACACCCGCAGAATCGTCGTCGCCGGTATCCTCGGCGCGATCGCGATCCTGCTCGCGGTGACCCGCATCGGCTTCATCCCGGTGCCCAACACGACCGGCAATGCGACGATCATGCACGTGCCGGCGATCCTCGGCGGGGTGCTGGAGGGGCCGGTGGTCGGCTTCCTCGTCGGCGGGATCTTCGGCGTCTTCAGCTTCATCCAGGCCGAGGTGCCGGCGTTCAAGGACCCGCTCGTGGCGATCCTGCCCCGGCTCTTCATCGGCATCGTGGCGTGGCTCGTCTTCGTCGGGACGATGCGCGCGACCCGCAACCTCTACGTGGCGGCGATCGTGGCGGGCCTGCTCGGCACGCTCACGAACACCGTCGGCGTGCTCGGCATGGGAACCATCCGAGGCTACTTCCCGCCCGAGCTGATCGTCACGATCCTGCCGCAGGTCATCGCCGAGCTCGTGCTGGCGGCGGTCATCACGGTGATCGTCGTGAAGGCGATGGACCTCTATCGCAGCGGGCGCACGACGGCGCCCGAGGTCGCGGGCGAGCGGCGCTACTGACCCCGCGGAAGAGACGGCGCGGCGCGGGCGGCGGCCGATGATCGAGCTCGCCCGCGTCTCCTTCAGCTATCGAGCGGGCTCGGCCGATTCGGTTCCTGCCCTGCGCGACGTCTCGCTCACGGTGCGGCCCGGGGAGTTCGTGGCCGTCATCGGCCACAACGGGTCCGGCAAGAGCACTCTCTCCAAGCTGCTGACCGCCGTCCTGTACCCGACCGAGGGCAGGCTCACGGTCGACGGCATCGCGGTCGAGCCGCGCAACCGGTGGGAGATCCGCAAGCGGGTCGCGATCGTCTTCCAGGATCCCGACGACCAGCTCGTCGCCAACCG
This sequence comes from Candidatus Limnocylindria bacterium, assembly GCA_036258775.1. Taxonomy (GTDB): domain Bacteria; phylum Chloroflexota; class Limnocylindria; order QHBO01; family QHBO01; genus DATADA01. Next base: position 6,204 of record DATADA010000204.1, read on the forward strand.
CGTCCGCGACGACGTGGCGTTCGGCCCCGAGAACATCGGGCTGCCGCGCGAGGAGATCGGCGAGCGCGTCGCCATGGCGCTCGACGCCCTCGGGTTGACGCCGGCCGCCGATCGGCTGGTCGAGGACCTCTCCCCGGGGGAGAAGCAGCGCGTCGCCATCGCCGGCGCGCTGGCCATGCGTCCGATGTTCCTGATCCTCGACGAGCCCACCTCGCTGCTGCCGGTGCCGGTCGCCGACCGGCTCATCCGGCGGATGCGGGAGCTCAACCGGGCCGAGGGGATGGGGGTGCTGCACATCACCCACTTCATGAACGAGGCGGCGCGCTTCGATCGCGTCCTGGTGCTCGATGACGGTCAGGTGGTGCTGGACGGGACGCCGGCGGAGGTGTTCCGCCACGTCGACGCGCTGCGGCGCATCGGGCTCGACGTCCCCACGCCGGTCAGCCTGGCGCACCGGCTCCGGGCGCGCGGCTATCCGATCCCCGACGTCCTCGACGAGACCGACCTGCGGCGGGCGCTCGGGACGCTGCTCGGACGCCACGCCGTCGGCATGGCCGGGGGGGACTGACGTGGCGACGACCGCCGCACCGCTCGTCGAGCTGCGCGACCTGCGCCACACCTACCTCGACGGGACGCCGCGCGCGAGCACCGCCCTGCGGGGCGTGTCGCTCACGATCGAGCCGGGCGAGCGGGTCGCAATCGTCGGCCCGACGATGTCGGGCAAGTCGACGCTGGTGGACGCCTTCGCGCACCTCGTGCGCCTGCGGCCGGGGATGGTCTTCTTCCGGGGCGAGGACATCGCCGCGCCGGACTACGACCGCACGGCGCTGCGGCGGCAGGTCGGCATCCTGTTCCAGCAGCCGGACGCGCAGATCATCGAGGACGTGGTCGGCAAGGACGTCGCCTTCGGACCGACCCAGGCGGGGCTGCCGGCCGAGGAGTGCCGGCGCCGGGTCGAGGAGAGCCTGAACGCGCTCGGGCTGCCGTACGCGGAGTACCGGCTGCGCTACATCCACGCGCTGTCCGGGGGCCAGCGGCGCCGGGTTGCGATCGCCGGTGTATTGGCCATGCACACCCCGCTGCTGGTGCTCGACGAGCCGATGGCCGGGCTCGACCCCCGCGGCCGCGCCGAGCTGCTGCGGCTGCTGCAGCGGCTCTGCGACGACCGGCAGCTGACGATCGTGGTCGCCTCGGCGTCGGTCAGCGACGCGGCGCTGCTGTGCGACCGGCTCGTCGTCCTGGATGCCGGCCGGGTGGTGATGGACGGCCCGATGCGCGAGGTGCTCAAGCAGGCGGACCGTCTGCTCGAGCTCGACATCACGCTGCCCGACACGGTGCGCAGCGCCCGCGCACTCCGCGACGTCCTGCCCGGGCTGCCGACCGAGCTCCTCAGCGAGGACGAGCTGGAGGCGGAGGTCCTCCGCCGGCTGGCGCGAGAGGCGGCCTGATGCTCGAGCTGCAGCGCAACGTCATCTTCGGCCAGTACATCGAGACCGGCTCGCTGATCCACCGCCTCGACCCGAGGATCAAGATCGTGGCGATGTGGCTGTTCGTGATCTTCAGCTTCCTGGTCGAGCTGCCCGGGCTGCTCCTCGCGCTCCCGCTGCTCGTCCTCATCCACGCCATCGCGGGGATCCCGTTCCGCTACATCCTGACCGGCTCGCGGGTCTTCCTCCTCTTCCTGGCGGTCATCGCGGTGTTCCAGATCCTGTTCTACCGCGGCGCCTTCGCCGAGCAGAACGTCTTCTGGGAGTGGTGGATCGTGTCGGTCAGCCTGGAGGGCATCCTCTTCGCCGTGATGATCAGCCTGCGCGTGATCGTCCTGTACTACGTCGTCACGATGCTGATGCTGACGACCTCGCTGGTCGACCTGACCGACGGGCTCGAGCTGATGTTCCTGCCGCTGCAGCGGGTGCGGGTCCCCGTCAACGAGCTGACGCTGGTGAGCGTCATCGCGATCAAGTTCGTGCCGATCTTCATCGGCGAGATGGAGCGCCTGGCGCGCGCGCAGACCGCGCGCGGGGTGCCGTTCGAGGAGGGCGGTCCCATCGCGCGGGCGAGACGGGTCGGCCAGCTGCTGATCCCGATCTTCCTCTCGGGCTTCCGCCGCGCCGACCTGCTCACCATGGCGATGGACACCCGCTGCTACCAGGGGGGCGCCAACCGGACGAAGTTCCGGCGCATGTCGACCACCTCGACCGACTGGCTGGCGCTCGGCTTCGTGGCGCTGTGGCTGATTGCCGCCTGGCAGACCCCGGGGCTGATCGGCTGGCACATCCCATGACCGGCCCGATGTCGTCCGCGCCGGCGGCGCACGCGGGGCCCGATCCCGACGAGGTCGTCCGGCTCACGCAGGCCCTCGTCCGGATCCCGTCGGTCAACCGGCCGGAGCTGGGCCAGTCGGAACGGCCGGCGGCGGAGCTCGTCGCGGCCTGGATGCGCGAGCGCGGCTGGTCGCCACGCATCGAGGCGGTGGCCGAGGGGCGTCCCAACGTCGTCTGCGCCCTCGAAGGCGACCGCCCCGGCCCGACGCTGCTGTTCGAGGGCCACACCGATGTCGTGACCGAGGGCGACCGCGCCGAGTGGCAGCGCGACCCCTTCGGCGCCGAGATCGTGGACGGCGTCCTGTGGGGCCGCGGCAGCGCCGACATGAAGGGCGGTCTGGCGGCGATGCTCTGCGCGGCGGCCGCGCTCGACGCCGAGCGGCCGTGGCCGGGTCGCATCGTGCTCGCCGTCCTGGCGGACGAGGAGGGGATGATGCTCGGCGCCAAGCGGTTCGTGGCCGCCGGGCACGCCCGTGGGGTGGATGCCGCGATCGTCTGCGAGCCGGAGGCAGGGCAGCTGTGCCTCACGCAGAAGGGAGCCATCCGCGCCCGGGTCACCGCGGTGGGACGCATGGCGCACGGCGCGATGCCGGACCGCGGCGTGAACCCGCTGCCGGCGCTCGCGGGCTTCGTCGCGGCGGCCGCGGAGCTCGAGCGCCGCCTGACGACGGAGGTCGGCGAGCACCCGCACCTCGGCCGGCCGTACGTGACCCCGACGGTGCTCCGCGCCGGCGACCCGGCGCAGATCAACGTGATCCCCGGCAGCGGCACGCTCGCCCTCGACATCCGGACCGTCCCGGGCATCGACCACGAGGAGCTGATCGACCGCCTGTGGCAGGCCGCCGCGCAGGTCGGACGCGACACCCGGACCAGGCTGGAGCTGACGGTCATCGACGACCGTCCGCCGACGGAGATCGGCGCCGACGAGCCCATCGCGCGCGCCGTCGCGCTGGCGCACCGCGACGTCGTCGGCCGCGAGCCCGAGATCGGCGGCGTGCCGGGCACGACCGACGGCACGATCCTGTGGCGCGACGCCGGGATCCCGGTGGTCGTGTACGGGCCCGGCGGCAAGTGGATCGCGCACCAGGCGAACGAGCACGTCGCCGTTGACGAGCTGCGGCGCTGCGTCGAGATCTACCGCCGCGCGGCCCGACGCTTCCTCGAAGGCGACCTCGGTGGCTGATCCGGAGACGGTCCTCGTCACCGGCGGGAGCGGCTTCATCGGCGCCTACACCGCCGCCGAGCTGACTCACCGCGGGCATGGGGTCGTCTCGTACGACGTCGCGCCGGCGTCGTGGGGGGCCGCGGCGGTTCTCGAGGCCCTGCCGGACCGGCCGATCTTCGTCCGGGGTGACGTCGCCGACCTGTCCGAGCTGATCGCGGCGCTTCGCGAGCACGGCGTCACCCGGATCTTCCACGCCGCGGCGGTGTTCGACCCGCCGGTGAGCATGCGCCACCCTGCGCCGTGCTACCGCGTGAACGTGATGGGCACCGTCAACGTGCTGGAGGCGGCGCGCGCGGTCGGGATAGAACGGGTCGTGATGGCGTCGTCGATCGCCGTCTACGCGCCGCGCCGGTACGAGCCGATCGACGAGGCGCACCCGATCGCCACCCCGGCCGACGGGAACCCGCTGGGGCCGTACGGAGCGTCGAAGGCGGCGGCCGAGCTGATCGGCCTGACCTATGCCGGCACGGGCCTGGTCGACTTCGTCGGCCTGCGCTACAGCGGCGTCTACGGCTTCGGGATGCGTTACCCGATGTACGTGCGCCCGATGGTCGAGGACGCCGTCGACGGCACGCCGGTCCGCTTCGAGACCGGCGGCGACATGCCGCGCGACTACACCTACGTGGTCGACGTCGCGCGAGCCACCGCTTCGGCGCTGTTCGCCCCTCGGGGTTCGCTGGCGCAACGCGTCTTCAACATCGCCACCGGACGGCTCACCACCGCGTCGCAGCTGGCCGACACGGTACGCGACGTGCTGCCCGAGGCCGAGATCGAGATCGGCCCGGGCCTGACCGAGTACGAGCGCAGCGACGCGCGGATGCGCGGGCGGCTCACGATCGACGCGGCGCGCGAACAGCTCGGCTGGCAGCCGGAGTTCGACCTCGGCGCGGGCATTCGCGACTACGCTGACCGCTACCGCGCCTTCCGCGCACAGGAGGCATGACCCATGACGACGATGACGACGACCGCCCGCTTCGCGCCGCTGCTGGTCGACGGCGAGGAGCGCCCGAGTGATTCGGGGGAGCGGTTCGAGACCCGCGATCCGGCGACGGGCGAGGTGATCGCCGAGGTCGCAGCCGCCGGCCGGCCCGACGTCGACGCGGCGGTGGCGGCGGCCCGTCGGGCGTTCGGCGCCGGCGGCGAGTGGGAGGTGCCGGCCAACCGGGTGCGCGCGCTGAACCGCGCCGCCGTTCTCATCCGCGAACGCGCCGAGCAGCTCGCCGCCCTCGAGTCGCGCGACACCGGCAAGCCGATCTCGCAGGCGCGCGCCGACGCGGCCGCCTGTGCCCGCTACTTCGAGTTCTACGCCGGAGCGGCCGACAAGCTCGACGGGCGCTCGATCCCGCTCGGCCCGGGCTTCGTCGACTACACCGTCCGCGAGCCGTGGGGCGTCTGCGCCGTCGTCATCCCCTGGAACTACCCGCTCCAGATCGCCGGCCGCTCGGTGGCTGCGGCGCTCGCGGCCGGCAATGCGATCGTGCTCAAGCCGGCGCGCGAGGCTCCGCTCACCTGCGTCGAGCTCGCCCGGATCTGCCTGGAGGCCGGCGTCCCGCGCGGCTGGTTCAACGTCCTGAACGGCTCCGGCGAGAACGTCGGCATGCCGCTGGTGACCCACGCCGCGGTCGACCACGTCAGCTTCACCGGGTCGGCCGCGGTCGGCGCGCAGATCGGCGAGGCGTGCGCCCGTCTCATCCGGCCGGTCGTCATGGAGCTCGGCGGTAAGAGCCCGCAGATCGTCTTCGACGACGCCGACGTCGAGCGGGCGCTCCCGTTCCTGCTCCGCGCCATCGTCCAGAATGCCGGGCAGACCTGCTCGGCCGGCGCACGGCTGCTCGCCCATCGGCGGCTGCGCGAGCGCGTCGTCGCCCTCGTCGGGGAGCGGATGCGCGCCCTGCGCATCGGCCCGGGGAGCGAGGACCCCGACCTCGGACCGCTCATCAGCGCCGAGCAGCGCCGGGGCGTGCTCGAGCGGGCGCGGCAGGCGCTCGACGCCGGCGCACGTCTCGTCACCGGCGGCAGGGAGCCGGACGACGAGCGGCTGGCGAGCGGCTACTTCCTGGAGGCGACGCTGTTCGACGACGTCGACCCGTCGCTCCCGATCTTCCGCGAGGAGGTGTTCGGGCCGGTCCTCGTCGCCGCGCCGTTCGACGACGAGGACGAGGCGGTGGCGCTGGCCAACGCCACCGAGTACGGCCTGGTGGCGGCGGTGTGGACGAACGACCTGGGGCGCGCCCATCGCGTCGCACGCCGGATCCGGGCCGGGCAGGTGTTCGTCAACACTTACGGGGCGGGCGGCGGGATCGAGCTGCCCTTCGGCGGGTACCGGCGCAGCGGCCACGGGCGCGGCAAGGGGATCGAGGGCATCCTCGAGTACACCCAGGTCAAGAACGTGTGCGTCGCCCTTTGACGGGGCCGCCGATGACGACGCCCCGCACCATCCGCCTGGCGGTCATCGCCGGGGACGGGATCGGCCCCGAGGTCGTGGACGCGACCCTGCCGGTCCTGACCGACGCCGCGGCCGCCGCCGGGACGTCGATCGCCGTCGAGCGGTTCGACTGGGGCGCCGGCCGCGTGCTGCGCGGCGGCGAGGTGATGCCGCCCGACGGCGTCGAGGTGATCCGCCGCTTCGACGCGGCGCTCTTCGGCGCGGTCGGCCACCCTGACGTGCCCGACCACCGCTCGGTCTGGGAATTGATCATCGCCCTGCGCCAGGGGCTCGACCTGTACGTCAACCTGCGCCCCGTCATCGCCTGGCCCGGGGTGCCCTCGCCCATCCGCGGCGTGGAGGGCGCCGACTTCGTGTGCGTGCGGGAGAACAGCGAGGGGGAGTACGTCGGCATCGGCGGGCGCGCCCACCGCTCGAGCGACGCGGAGACGGCGGTGGAGGTGGCGATTCACACCAGGCGCGGGATCGAGCGGGTCGCCCGCCACGCGTTCGAGCTGGCGCGGCGCCGGCGCGGCGGCCTGACGCTCGTGACGAAGTCGAACGCCTCGCGCTTCGGCTACGTGCTGTGGGACGAGGTCGTCGAGGGCCTGTCGCCGGAGTACGGCGACGTCCGGGTCGACCGCGTCCTGGTCGACGCGATGGCGGCCCGCATCGTGCTGCGGCCCACTTCGCTCGACGTCATGGTGGCCAGCAACCTCTTCGGCGACATCCTGTCGGACCTGGGTGCCGTCGTCGCCGGCGGCCTCGGCATGGCCCCCTCCGCCAACATCCGGCCCGATGGCGGCGCCCCCGGCGTGTACGAGCCGGTCCACGGCTCGGCGCCCGACATCGCGGGCACGGGCCGGGCGAATCCGGTCGCCTGTCTCCTGTCCGGGGCGCTCCTCCTCGAGCACTGCGGGCTCGGCGAGGGGGCCGATCGGCTGCGTGCCGCGGTCCGCGTCACGCTCTCCGACGCGGCGAACCACACCCCCGACCTGGGCGGCGAGGCGACGACCCGACAGGTGGCCGATGCCGTCCGCCGCGCGCTCGAAGCCCCCGACTCCCGATCAGCGCCTCGATGAGCGCCAACCGGGAAGTTGAGCGCCAACCTCAGTTCGCGGCGGGGCGGGACTCACCTGCGCTGAGCGGGTCCAGCATCAGCTCCACCAGCGGGCTGCCGTCGACCATCACGTCCGGGTCGATCCGCCACGAGCGCGCGATCGGCTCGAGGATGCGGCGGCGCTCGGCGGGGTCCGTGACCGGCCGCGCGCGGGCCGGGAGGTCGACCTCGACGGATCCCCGCAGGTGGAGGGTCAGCTCGGGGCGCGCGAGCACGTTGGCGTACCAACCGCGCCGTCCCGGCCGCCCGCTGAGATAGATCCGCCCGTCGACGTTGTGGGCCGCGATCGCGACCCGCCTCGACCGTCCGGTGTGACGCCCGGTGGTGGTGATCTCGACCAGCCCGCCGCGCGCGAGGGCGCGGCGGGCATCAACCAGCATCGGGATCATCCCTCCACCGTGACCGAGCGCTCCTCGGTGCCACGCAGCACGGTGAGCTCGAGCGGCCCCTCGGCGGCGCGCTCGATGGCGGCGAACAGGTCGTCGGCGGTCGTGACCGGCGTTCCGGCGGCCGCGACCACCAGGTCGCCCTCGGCGATGCCGGCACGCGCGGCGGGGGAGTCGTCCTCCACCTCGCGCACCAGCAGCCCGTCGCGCTCCGGCAGGCCGACAGCGCGCCGCAGCTGCCTGGCGACGTGCGACGGGGCCAGCCCCACGCCGATCCGCCGCCGCCGCGGCGCCTCGCCGCGGCCGAGCGCCGCCACGCGACCGCGCAGCGTTTCGTCGGCGGCGATCGCCTGGTAGAAGCCGCTGCCGAGCCGGTTGGTGTTGATGCCCAGCAGCCGGCCCTGCAGGTCGACGAGTGGCCCGCCCGACGAGCCGGGCGCGAGTGGAGCCGTGTGCTCGACCGCGCCGGAGACCCGCCGGCCGCGCGGGCCGCGGAACGACCGACCGAGCCCCGACACGAAGCCGAGCGTGGTCCGCGCGCCGTTGCCCGCCGGGTTCCCGAGCGCCACGACCGGCGACCCGATGCCGAGCTCGCTGGCCGCCTCCTGCGTCCATGCCACCGGCTGCGCGTCGGCGGTGTCAGCTGCCAGCACGGCGAGGTCGCCGTCGGTGTCCACGCCCACCACCTCGGCCTGCAGCTCGCGTCCGTCGGCGAAGAAGACCCGCGGCGCGTCGCCGTGGAGGTTGTGCGCGTTCGTCAGCAGCCTGCCGCTCTCGATGACGACCCCTGAGCCGCCGCGCCATCGGTTGCCGATGCCGACGGTGCTCGGTCCCACCTGTCCATGAACCTGGCCGATCGCCTGCCCGAGTTCGTCGAGCACGCCCATCTCTCGCTCTCCCGTACGTAGTAACTTGCAATGTGCAAGGTACTACGGACGAGGGCGGTGTCAAGCCCCGTTGTTACGATCGGCGCCATGCCACCCACCGACTCACCGCTGGCCGCCGCGCTCGAGCGCGTCGGCGACCGCTGGAGCCTGCTCACCGTCGAGGCGCTGCTCACCGGGCCGCGCCGCTTCGGCGAGCTCCAGGAGGCGGTGAGCGGCATCGCCCCGAACATCCTCGCCGAGCGGCTGCGCCGGCTCGAGCGCGAGGGAGTGGTCCTCACCAGGCCCTACTCGGATCGCCCGGTGCGCATGACGTACGAGCTCACCGCCGAGGGACAGGAGCTGGCCAGCGCGCTGCGCCTCCTGGCCGACTGGGGGTCGCGCGTGTCGCGCGACGCCGACCCGATCCGCCACGCCACCTGCGGCACTGCGCTCGAGACACGCTGGTTCTGCCCGACCTGCGAGCGCAGCGTGGGCGAGGGGGAGGCCGACGAGGTCCGCTTCCTCTAGCGCCGGCGGCGTCCGGACGCGACGACGAGCGGACGCCGCCAGACGAACTCCTCGGCCGGGACCCGTCGCAGCCGTCGCAGCGTCTCGCGCCGCAGCGCGTCGCGTCGGCGCGGCTCGAGCCGCTCGAAGGTCTCGTCCTCCTCCCAGCCCTCGATGACCGCCAGGTACGAGTCGGGGTCGTACCGATGCTCGAGCCAGTCGCCCCGCGCCCGGACGTCGGCGAAACCGGCGCGGCGGAGCGCCGCCGCCGCGGCATCGACCGAGGCGAAGGGGCGTGCGCGGCCCGGGTCCGGCAGCTCCACGCCGACCGCAT
>DATADA010000205.1:0-2210 GCA_036258775.1 Candidatus Limnocylindria bacterium
CGATGCGTCGGGGACCGGCACGGCCGGGCGCGCGGCGGCCGGCGCCGACGGCGCCGCCTGCTCGGCGGCCGGTACGTCCCAGAGCGACGGCTGCTGCGGCACGCGGGCCCGCTCCATCGGCGCGTCCGCCTAGGCCTGCACGCGGGTCACGTAGTCGCCGGTCCGGGTGTCGACGCGGATCGTGTCGCCCTCGTTGACGAAGAGCGGCACCTGGACGGTGACGCCGGTCTCGAGGGTCGCCGCCTTGCGGGCACCCGTGACCGTGTCGCCGGCGAGCCCGGGATCGGTGCGCTCGACGCGGAGATCGACCGTGACGGGCAGGTCGAGCCCGAGCACCTCACCCTCGTAGGTCGAGACGAATACGTCGGTGTTCTCCTTCAGGTAGCGGGCATCCTCGCCGACCTGTCCCACGCCGATGGCGAACTGGTCGTACGTCGCGCTGTCCATGAAGTGGTAGGCGTCGCCGTCGTTGTACAGGTACTGGACCCGCCGCTGCTCGACCCGCGCTCGCGGCCAGCGCGTCCCGGCCTGGAAGGTGCGCTCGACGATGTCCCCGGTCCGCACGTTCTGGAGCTTCATGCGGACCTGGGCCGAGCCGCGTCCCATCTTGATGTGGTTCCAGTCGAGGATCTTCATCAGGGCTCCGTCGAGCTCGATGATGACCCCCTTGCGAATCTCTCCGGTGCTGATCACCGCGGGACCGATGCCTCCCTGGGTCTGACCTGTGCCGTCGTGTGCAGCGCGCCATCGGCGTCGACCGATCAGCCGCCGGCGCACTCCTCGTTTGCGCGCGCGATGTTCGCCTCGTGATCGCCCAGCGTTCGCGCGAAGTAGTGCGAGCCGTCGCGCTGGCCGTTCGGGCAGCCCGCGACGAAGTACAGGTTATCGCCCTGCGGCGCCGCCACCGCGGCGAGCGACGTGTCACGCGGCGCCGCGATCGGGCTCGGCGGCAGGCCCGGGCGCAGGTACGTCTGGTAGCCATGGAGCTCCTCCGGCCAGTCGCCGCCGACGTCGCCACCCGTGACCTGCAGCTCCGGCCACCACTCCACGCTCCCCCACTCGGTGACCGGGAGCTGCTGGGTGATGAGGTACTCGAACGTGGCCTGCCCGTACTGGAGGGTCGGGTCGGCGTTCAGCAGCCCGGCCGTCTCGCCGTCGGGCGCGCGGACGCGGTTGATGTAGACCGCCGCGATGAGCGGGCGCTCCTCCTCGATCACCGCCTCGCGCTCGACGATGCTGGCCAGGGTGACCGCCTGGTCGACCGTCAGCCGCTGCGCGGCGATCGCCTCGCGGATCTCCGGAGTGAGCTTCTGCGCGAAGCGGCCGAGGAGCGTCTCGACCACCTGGCGCTCCGTCCAGCTCACGTCCAGCTCGTAGGTATCCGGGTAGAGGTAGCCCTCGAGCGACCGTCCGCGGGGCAGGTCGGCGAAGAAGTCGTACTGGTTCAGCAGGTCGGCGGGCGGGTTCCTGACGAGGGTCGTGAACTCCTCGATGTTCATCGTGAGATCCGTCTCGGCCAGCGAGGCTGCGATCTCCTCGAGCCGCAGCCCCTCCCGGATGGTGACGACGACGGTGCGGATCTCCTGCGCGCGCAGTGCGGCCACGATCTCCGAGGGACGCAGCGTCGGCGACAGGTCGTAGACGCCGAACGCGAGCGTGCCCTGCCGCTCGGCCTCGAGGACGGCCACCTGGAAGGCGAGCTCGCTGCTCACGAGCCCCTCCGCGGCCAGCAGCTCGCCGATCTGCGCGTCTGTCATGCCGGGCCGCACGTCGATCGTGGTGCGCCGCCGTTCGGTGCTGGCCGGCTCGTCGGCGAGCGCCTCCGGCCGATACCAGTTGACGAAGTCGCGCACGATCCCGTGCTCGATGCTGCCGGGGTTCTCCTCCACCCAGGCCATCAGCCGCGGCGCGAACGCGAGGAACCCCACGAAGAGCGCGATCCCGGCCAGTGCGGCCACGCCCGCGATCCAGGCGAGCAGGATGATCGGCTCGAACGTCCGGCGGCGGCGGAACGGGCCTTCCCGCTGCTCCCGCAGGTGACGTATCCGGGCGCTGCGCCGCTCGCTCCGCTCCCATGGGGTCTCGCGGGGGTCGTACATCAAACCTCCCGTGACTCCGCCCGCTGGACGCGGCGGGCGTCCAGATATTCTTGCAGCAGGATCCGGGCGGCGGCGGAGTCGAGCGCACCGCTCCACCGCTCGTCGCGGTGC
>DATADA010000206.1:0-2081 GCA_036258775.1 Candidatus Limnocylindria bacterium
ACAGTTCAACATGGCGACGATCGGGACGAGTACCCGGTCAGGCGGACCCGCAGGGAGCCGGGAGCAGTGGAACCCCGGCGGTCACGCGACCGGCGAATGGACCCGGGAGCTCCGGAGGAGAACGACGGGAGCCGAGCCATCGGCCCCGAACCAGTAGCCGCCGGCGGAGAGGCACCGATAGCGAAGCCGAGGCCATCGACGGTGCGCGGAGCGCATCGGTCCGTGGTCGAACGAGCCCGGGAAGAGAACACCCGGGGAAGAAAGGTGGCACCGCGAGACGACCCCCTCGCCCTTTCGGGCGGAGGGGTCGTGCTGTTCTCGCGTGGAGGCCACCATGGCTGTCACCCTCACCCGCACCCAGCGTCGGTTCGTGCTGCCGGAGAGCCAGCTGCCGACGCACTACTACAACGTGGCGGCGGACCTGCCGGTCCCGCTGCCACCGCCGATCCACCCCGCCACGAAGGAGCCGATCGGACCCGAGGCGCTCGCGCCGCTCTTCCCGATGGAGCTGATCCGCCAGGAGGTGAGCGCGGAGCGGTACATCGAGATCCCCGAGGAGGTCCGGGACGTCTACCGCACCTACCGTCCCTCGCCACTCGTCCGGGCGCTCGGGCTCGAGCGAGCGCTCGACACTCCGGCGCACATCTACTTCAAGTACGAGGGCGTCAGCCCGGCCGGGAGCCACAAGCCGAACACCGCCATCGCGCAGGCCTACTACAACCGCCGCGAGGGAGTCACCCGCCTCGCCACGGAGACGGGGGCCGGGCAGTGGGGGAGCGCGCTCGCGCACGCCGCCGCCCAGTTCGGCCTCGAGGCCAAGGTCTTCATGGTGAAGGTGAGCTACGAGCAGAAGCCGTATCGGCGCAGCTTCATCGAGGCCTTCGGCGCGACGGTGGTCCCGTCGCCGAGCCGCGAGACGAGCGCCGGTCGCGCGGTGCTCGAGGCCGATCCGGAGTCGACCGGCAGCCTCGGCATCGCGATCAGCGAGGCGGTCGAGGAGGCGGCCGGCCGCGACGACACGAAGTACTCCCTCGGCAGCGTCCTGAACCACGTCCTCCTGCACCAGACGGTCATCGGCCAGGAGGCGATCGGCCAGATGGAGATGGCCGGGGAGCGGCCGGACGTCGTCATCGGCTGCGCCGGGGGCGGGTCGAACTTCGCCGGCATCGCCTTCCCGTTCCTGCGTGAGCGGCTCACCGGTGAGCGCGCGACGCGGTTCCTGGCCGTGGAGCCCGCGTCCTGCCCGAGCCTGACGAAGGGCGAGTACCGCTACGACTTCGGCGACACGGCCGGGACGACGCCGCTGCTGAAGATGCACACGCTCGGCAACGACTTCCGGCCGGCCCCGATCCACGCCGGCGGGCTCCGTTACCACGGCATGGCACCGCTCGTCAGCCACCTCCACGACCTGGGCTTCGTCGAGGCGCGCGCGTACCGGCAGAACCCGTGCTTCGAGGCGGCCCTGGAGTTCGCCCGCAGCGAGGGCATCGTGCCCGCCCCGGAGTCGAGCCATGCGATCCGTGCGGCGATCGACGAGGCGCTCGACGCGCGCGAGGCCGGGGAGGAGCGGGTCATCCTCTTCAACCTGTCCGGCCACGGGTTCTTCGACATGGCGGCGTACGACGCGTACCTCGCCGGGTCGCTGCTCGACACGGGGGCGCCGCCGGTGTAAGCCGCTCGGTAGCTCGGGAGTTGCTCCGCAGCGGAACTGACGGCCAAGTTGCGCGCCAAGGAGGGCACGACTTGGCCGGAAGTTTCCGTCGGCTGGGCGCAACAGCCCACCACGACGTCCTTCAGGTCCCGAAGCGGCCGGATCTTGGCCGTCTGTCGCGCTGGGCGGTACCTCCCGTGACTTCGTAGCGCCCCGGGGGTGCACCAGCTAGAAGTGCGGTTGATCCAGCAGCCAGCCGTCGCCCGAGCGGATCAGCTCCCACCAGCCGATGAACCGACGGCTCGAGCCGTTCTCCTTGGTCTCGATGAAGTCGATCTGGACGCTCGCGGTCGTCGCGGTTTGGCGCGCGACGTAGATCTGCAGGATGTTGACGTCGGCGGTGTCCCGCCATCGGAGATCGAGGTTCGGC
>DATADA010000207.1:0-8815 GCA_036258775.1 Candidatus Limnocylindria bacterium
GGCGTCATCTACGACCCGGCGCGCGACGACTGCTTCACCGCGACCGCCGACGGGCCGGCGTGCCTCAACGGGGAGCCGTCCCGCGCCTCGGACAAGGAGGCGCTCTCCGACTTCGTGGTGAGCCTGGCCGTCATCGGCCGAGGTGGGATCGGCCGCGAGCGGCGGATCTCGCGCGCGATCCGCATCCCGCGGCGGATGGGAAGCGCGGCGCTGTCGCTCGCGTACGTCGGCGCCGGCCGATTCGATGCCTTCGTCCAGAACGGCGGCCTCTCGCCATGGGACGTCGCCGCAGCGGGGCTCATCGCGGAGCGTGCCGGCGCCGCCGTGAGCAACCTCGGCGGCGAATCGTGGTGGGACCCGAGGGCGCGCGGCGCCACGGTGAGCATCGTCGCCGCCCCGCAGCCGCACCACGGGGAGCTGCTCCGGCTCCTCGCCGCTGTCGGCGCCTCGGTCCGCACGCGCCGCCCCTGATCGGTCAGGCGGCCCGCTCGAGAGCGACGCCGAACATCGCCAGCGCGCGCGCCGTGGCGCCCCAGATGCGGTGGCCGGCGTGGCGGTAGACCGCTGCGCGCAGGATCAGGCCACGGACGCGGATCTCCTCCTCGCTGACCAGCGCCGGGTCGAGCAGGACGCCGACCGGCAGCTCGACGATGGCGGCGACCTCGTCGGTGTGAGCGACGAGGTCCGGACGCGTCGACGAGGTGCCGACGAAGGGCCGGATCTCGAAGTTGCTGACCGGGATCCAGATGTCGTCGAGCGCTCCGTGGATGCGCACGGTGGCGGGATCGACGCCGACCTCCTCCTCCGCCTCGCGCAGCGCGGTGGCCTCGCGACTGGCGTCGCCGGGATCGACCGCTCCGCCGGGGAGCGACACCTCGCCGGGATGCGCCGGAAGGCCGGAGTGGCGGACGGTGAGCGGGATCACCAGCCCACCGTCGGCGGCCGGATAGACGAGCAGCAGCGTCGAGGCGAGGCGCGCCGCCGGAAAGCCGCTGCGGTCGTTGCGCTCGAGATTCGTCCGTCCGGCCCGGTCGCGCGGCGCGAAGCGCGCATCGAGCGCGATGGGCCTGGCGACGTCGCGCACGGCACGGCCGATGCGCTCCTCCCACCCGGGATCGGCGCGCGAACCTCGTAACATTCGATCCATGGCCTTCCGCGCTCCCACCGACCGCGACGACCAGGTTCGCGCCGCGCTCTACGCGGCCCGGCTGCTCGCGAACCGCACGCCGCATTTGAGCCCGTCGACGCGCAGGGAGGCAAATCGCGCGATCGATGCGCTGGATCGTCAGCTCGGCCTCAACCGCGTCAACGTCGCCGAGGCGGCGAGCGCGATCGAGCTGCTGAACCGGGCGCACGCCTCGATCCTCTTCGGCCTGCTCAGGAGCGACGCGTTCGTCGAGCGATTCGCCGGGGCGCTGCGTCAGCTCGGGTTGCGCGGCATCACCTCCCGGCTCAACGAGGTGCCCGGCTCCGTCATGGCCGATCCGATCCCCGGCCCGACGGGCCCGCGCCGGCACCGCGACGAGCTCGCCCCGCCCGAGCGGACGGACGCCGAGGGCAACCCGCTGCCGCCGCCTCCCGGCTACTACTGACCGGTCGACCCCTCGGCGGCGCGGGAGTCGGGCTCGACGCCGCGTCGAGCGGACTGCAGCGCGGCGACGAGGGCCGTCTCGGTCGGGGTCGCGCCGAGGGCGAGGCGATCACCCGCCACCGCGGCGAGGGGTGGCTCCAGATGCGTCGAGCGCAGCGTCGGCCAGGCGGCCGGCGCGAACACCTCCCGCGGTGACCCGTCGAGGATCACGCGGCCGCCGCGCATGACGACGACGCGCTCGAAGGTCTCCGCCACGAACCGCATATCGTGGCTGATGGCGATCACCGTCCGGCCCTCGGCCGACAGCCGCCCGACGAGGCCGCGGACCATTTGCGTGCCGCGGGCGTCCTGGCCCGTCGTCGGCTCATCCAGCACGAGCGCCGGCGTATCCATCGCGAGCACGGAGGCGATGGCGAGGAGCTTGCGGCGCGAGGCGCCGAGGTCGTATGGGTTCGTCGACTCCGCGCGGTCGAGGCCGACCGCCGACAGCGAGCCGACCACCGCGCGCCGCAGATCGGCACCGCGCACCCCGAGGTTCCGCGGCCCGAACTCGACCTCGGCGCGGACAGTGCCTGCGAAGATCTGGCGGTCCGGGTCCTGGAAGACGAGCCCGACCCGGCGCGCCAGCTGGGCGACCGTGCTGTCCGCGGCGTCCCGGCCGCCGACCAGCACCCGTCCTGCGGTCGGTCGCAGCAGGCCGTTGAGGTGGCGCACGAGCGTCGTCTTGCCCGACCCGTTCTGGCCGACGAGCGCCACCCGCTCGCCGGGTCCGATCCGGAGGTCGACGCCGTCGAGCGCCCGCACACCACCGTCGGGGTAGACGTGGACGAGCCGCTGCAGCTCGAGGTCGATCACGCCGGCGAGCCACTCTCGAGCCCGGCCCGCGCCGCGACCGGCGTCGCCGACGGCGCGAGGCCTCGGATCGGCGCGGGATCGTGTCCCGCTTCGGCGACGAGGCGCGCCAGGCGCACGGACGCGGGCTCGGCGACTCCCAGCGCCGGCAGCCGTGCGTCGGCGAGCACCGCGTCGGCGGGGCCCTCGAGCGCCACCCGCCCCGCATCGAGGGCGACGACCCTGGCGGCGATGCCCGCGAGCAGATCGGTCCTGTGCTCCACGACCAGGATCGAGGCTCCGTCGGCGGCCAGCCGGGCGAGCGCTTCGGCCACGAGCCGCGTGCCGGCCGGGTCGAGCTGGCTCGTCGGCTCGTCCAGGACGAGGTGCCGCGGACGCAGGGCGAGCAACCCGGCGATCGCCACCAGCTGCTGCTGCCCCCCGGACAGGCGCGCCGGATCCCGGTCGGCGAGCGGCCCGATGCGGAGCGCCGCGAGCGCCGACTCGGTGCGCTCGATGAGCTCGAGACGCGGCAGCCCGAGGTTCGCGGGACCGAACGCGACCTCCTCGTAGACCGTGCGGTTCACCCCGGAGAGCTGCGTGGCCGGATTGGCAAAGGCGATCCCGACCCGCTCGACCACCTCGTGCCCGGCCAGCGCCGCCATGTCGGTCCCGTCGATCAGCACGCGGCCCTGCAGCGTGCCGCCCAGCGTCCGTGGCGCGAGGCCGGCCGCGACGAGGCACAGCGTCGTCTTGCCCGCCTCGTTCGCGCCGACCAGCCCCAGCACCTCGCCGTCGCGCAGCTCGAGGTTCACCCCGCGCAGCGTGGGAGCGTCCGCCCCGGGGTAGCGGTACCAGACGGCGTCCAGGGTGAGCATGGCGGCGCGCCGGGCTATCCCGGCCAGCCGCCGAGGCGCCCCGCGGCCAGCCCCACGACGCCGGCGAGGAGCGACCAGCGCGCGGCTCGCTGCCACCCGGAGTCGGCCGGGTGCCAGAGCAGCGTCCGCGGTCCGGGCCGCGTGAAGCCACGCGCCTCGAGCGCCATGGCGCGCTCCTCGACCTCCGCGATCGAGCCCAGGATGACCGGCCCCGCCAGGGGCAGCAGCCCGCGGAGCCGCCGCCAGGGGCTCCCCTCGGTGTCGAGCCCCCGCGCCCGCTGCGCGGCGGTGATGGCGGCCGCGCGCTCGACCATGGCCGGCACGGTCTGGACCGATGCGCTGGCGACGTGGGCGAGCCGCGCCGGCACGCCGCGGCGCTCGAGATCGATGACCAGCTCGGAGACGGGCGTGGTGAGGTAGAAGAGCGTGATCGCCCCGCTGATGGCGAGCAGGCGGAGCAGGATCTCGATCCCGAAGGCGAGCCCCTCGAGCGTGGCGGCCACCGGGCCGATGCGCAGCAGCACGCGCTCCCCGCCGGGGAAGAAGAACAGGTTGACGAGCAGGATGCTGAGCGCCAGCGGCAGGGTCAGCAGCAGGGCCGCCCGCGCCAGCGCGCGAAGCGAGCGCGCCACGACGGCGGGGAGCACAACCCCGGCGGCGAGGAGCGCGATCGGGCCGGCGACGTCGCCCAGGATGATCGCGGCGAGCGCGACCGATGTCGCGGCGACCAGCTTGGTGAGCGGGTTGAGGCGGTGGTAGGGCGTCGGCCCGGGCTTCCCGAGGAAGGCCGGCACCGCTCCGGCCGCCACGGCGCCGCCGGGCGCGGCGGACGCCGCCTCGGTCAGGCGTATGCCTCCCGCAGCCCGTCGTCCGCGGCCCGGTCGCGCTCGATGAGTCGCTCGCCCTGCGGGAAGCGCGCCTTCATGCGGCGCGCCATCGCGCTGACGACGAGATAGACGAGGAAGAAGGTCGCGATCTTGTCGATCGGGTCGCTGATCAGGCTCTGGCCGAGGGCGGCGAGGTAGATCGTCGTGCCCGCCTCGCGGAAGGCGGCCACCAGGAAGTCGGTGCCGGCTCCGGTCACGCCGCTGAACACGCCGGCCGAGATCGGCGCGCTGATCAGGCCGGCGACGATCCCGGTCAGCAGGCCGCACACCACGACGTAGGCGACCGTCACGTCGCGGCGCAGGGCGAGGAGCGCGAACAGCCCGAGCACGGTGGCAACCACGAGCAGGAGCGCCAGCCAGCCGAGGACCGAGAAGAGCGGGTTGTCGGAGGCGGGCGTCACGCTGACGTCGCCCGCCTGGATGCTGGCCAGGAAGGCGCGGTAGCCGAGGAAGGCCAGCCACGCCAGGCCGATGACGGCCGCCGCGGTGACGGCACCGGCGAGCAGCAGCTGGCCGCCCGGGCGGCCGGCGCGCGGACGGAGCAGCCCGAGCCGGGCGTATGTCCCGGCGAGAAGGCCGATCACCGCCGCCACGATGGCGAAGGCGGCGGCGGGCGGGTACTGGAAGGGCGGCGGAATCACGTACGACCACAGGACGTTGGCCAGGAAGCCGGTGGCGGCGCCCGCCAGCGGCCCGGCCAGCACCCCTACCAGGATGGTGCCGATCGAGTCCAGGTAGATCGGGATCTTCAGCGCGTTCGCGACCGTCGCACCGAGGATGATGTTGAGCGCGATGGCAACCGGGATGAGGACGATGGTCCGCGTCGTGAACTGCCCGGCCACCGAGTCGATGCGCCCGGTCTGCGCCCGCTCCACGCCGAGGTAGACGGCGATGGCGGCGAGCAGCGCGACGGCGAGGATCAGCGCCAGCACATCGGCAACCTGCTGGAAGGCGCCGGTGATCGGATCGTCCTCGCCCGCCTCCGGGATGCCGCCAATGAGGAGTACGGCGACGATCGCCACGACCGCGAACGTCGCGAGCGCCGCGCCGACCCTGAGCCAGCGGCCGTCCACGTCGGCGCTCCCCCTCAGGCGTGCGGGGCGGAGACCGCCCGGGCAAGGCGCTCGAGCAGCTCCGCCTTCATGCCGTCCGCGTCGATCTCGACCGCGACGTCGACCGGCCGCCGGCCGGCGCCGCCCTCCCAGCGGTACAGGCTGCCGGCCAGGTACGCGTCGGTGCCGGTGTCGCAGGCCAGCTGCTCGGTCACCGTCTCGGTCACCAGCTCCGGCCGCAGCAGCGCGGCGATGACGGTGACCGGGTCGTGCAGGTACGCGCCGTCGAGCCCCTCGGCGCGCTGGTGGAAGCCGACGTAGAAGCGGAGCGCGTCGCGGACGATGCCGGCCAGGTACGTCTCCGGCAGTGCGCGCAGGTCCTCCATGGTGAAGACGACATCCTGCGTGGCGTCGAGCGGAAAGAGGCGGTGGATCGCGCCCGCCCGCAGGCAGATCTCGGCCGCCTCCGGGTCGACGCAGGCGTTCCACTCGCCCGTCTCGGTCGTGTTCCCGCGCTCCTCGAGCGTGCCGCCCATCCAGACCACGTCGCGCGTCCCCCCGGCGAGGTCCACGCCGTGCTGGACCGCGGCGCCGACGTTCGTCAGCGGGCCGAGCGCCACGATCGTCATCTCGCCCGGGTGGCGGGTGACGTGCGCTCCGAGGTAGCGCGATGCCGGGATGGCGGTGTACTCGGTCGTGCCGAGGGCGCGGTCCTCGCCGCGCAGCTCGACGTACCCGGTCCCGGTCGGGCCGTGCGTGTCCGGCGCGGTGCGCAGCCGACGCTGCAGCGGGCGCGACGCCCCGATGCTGACAGGCACGTCGCCACGCCCGACCATCCGGAGCAGCTTGCCCGTGTTGCGCGCCACGTGCTGGATCTCGACGTTGCCGGCCACGCAGGTGACGCCGCGGAGGTTCAGCTCCGGCGCGGTCGCCGCGATGAGGAGGGCGACCATATCGTCGATGCCGGTGTCGACGTCGAGGATGACCGGACGCGGCCTCGCCTGCGGGTCGGGAGTCTCCATCGGCCGCCTATGGTACGGCCGGCGACCAACCGCCGGCCTGTCCGACCTTCGTGGCCAGCGGCCTGGCGAGCGCCTCGCTGATCGAGCGGGCGGCGGCGAGCACGGCGTCGAGGTCGATGCCGTGGCGCAGCCCCTCGCGCTCGAGCAGGTAGACCAGGTCCTCGGTGGCCAGGTTGCCGGCGGCGCCCGGCGCGTACGGACAACCCCCCGTGCCCCCGGCTGCCGAGTCGAAGCAGCGCACACCCAGCTCGAGCGCGGTCCAGACGTCGGCGAGGGCCGTCCCGCGCGTGTCGTGGAAGTGCATCGCCAGCGTTTCGGGGCCGATGCCGGCGCGCCCCAGGGCACCGATCACCCGCCGCACGTCGCTCGGCGTCGCGACTCCGATCGTGTCGGCGATGCAGACCTCGTCCACCCCGATCTCGAGCAGCTGCTCGGCGACGCCCACCACCGCCGCCTCGCTCACCTCGCCCTGGAACGGGCAGCCGAACGCGGTGCTCAGGTAGCCGCGGGTCCACATGCCGCGCTCCCGGGCGGTGGCCAGGACCGGCGTGAACGCGGCCAGCGACTCGGCGATGGTCATGTTGATGTTCGCCCGCGTGAACGGCTCCGACGCGGCGGTGAAGACACAGATCGCCTCCACGCCGGCCTCGACCGCCCGCTGCATGCCGCGCTCGTTGGGCACCAGCACGGCGTACCGGACGCCGGGGCGCCGCTCGAGCCGGCTCATGAGCTCGTCGGCATCGGCCAGCTGCGGGACGGCGCGGGGGCTGACGAAGCTCGTCGTCTCGATCTCTTGCACGCCGGCGTCGGCGAGCAGCTCGACGAAGCGCAGCTTGGCATCGGTCGAGATCGGCCGCGCCTCGTTCTGGAGGCCGTCGCGCGGACCGACCTCGTAGACGCGCACGTCGCGGTCCATGCCGCCCATCATGCCTCCGCCGGCGCGACCTCGGCCAGCAGGGCCCCGCGCGCCACCTGCTCCCCGGCGCGCACGGCGACCAGGGTGACGCGCCCCGCCACCGGGGCCACGACGGCGTGCTCCATCTTCATCGCCTCGATGATCGCAACCGGCTGGTGCGCCTCGACCGCGTCTCCCTCCGCGGCGCGGACCGCGATGACGCGACCGGGCATCGGCGCGGTGAGGCGCGCCGTTCCGCCGCCGTGTGCGGCGGCGTGCCGCATCGCCTCCTCGACGCTCGGCGCCGACGCCAGCCGGAACTCGACCGACTGGCCGTCGACGTCCACATGCACGAGATCCCCCTCGCGCGCTGCCGCCGGCTCCCGGTCCGCGGCTCCGGCGCGGCCCGCCGGCACCTCGATACGGCGCTCGTCGTCCCCCACGGCCACCCGCAGCGCCGCGCGGCCGTTCAGCCGCCAACCGCCCGACCACGGCGACGCGTCGCGGGCGGCCAGCAGCGACGCGGCGGCACGCCAGTGGTCGTCGCGCGGGATGGCCGCGGCCTGCATCGGCGCACTGTCGAGCGTGTCGGTCCGCGCCTCTCCCGCGGCGAGCCACGGCTGCCGGAGCAGCCAGCGCAGGAACCGCAGGTTCGAGCGGACGCCGAGCAGCAGCGTGCCGTCGAGCGCCGCCCGCAGCCGTGCCAGCGCCTCGTCGCGGTCGCGTCCGTGGGCGATGAGCTTGGCGAGCATCGGGTCGAACCGATCGTCGACGACGTCGCCAGGTCGCAGCGCCGTGTCGATCCGCAGGCTCGCGTCCGCTTCGGGCCAGCGCAGCGCCACGACTCGACCGGCCGCGGGCAGGAAGCCGGCGTCCGGGTCCTCGGCGTACAGCCGGGCCTCGACGGCATGGCCGTCGAATCGCTCGACGCTTCCCGGCAGGCCGATCTCGGCGAGGGAGGCGCCGGCCGCGATGCGCAGCTGGTCCGCCACCAGGTCCCGGCCGGTCACCGCCTCGGTGACCGGGTGCTCGACCTGCAGGCGCGTGTTCATCTCCAGGAAGTGGAAGGAGCCATCGTCGGCGAGGAGGAACTCCACGGTGCCCGCACCCTCGTACCCGACCGAGCCGGCCGCTGCCAGGGCGGCGTCGCCCATCCGGCGGCGGAGCCCCGGCTCGACCCACGGCGCCGGCGCCTCCTCGAGCACCTTCTGCCTGCGCCGCTGGACGGAGCAGTCGCGCTCGCCGAGGTGGGCCCCGGCGCCGTGCTCGTCGAACAGCACCTGGACCTCGACATGCCGGGCGCCGTGGACGTACCGCTCGAGGATGAGCCGCTCGTCGCCGAACGCGCCGCGCGCCTCGCGCCGCGCGGCCGCCAGCGCGTCGCTCAGCGCCTCTCGCCCGTGCACGAGGCGCATCCCCTTTCCGCCGCCCCCCGCCGCCGGCTTGACGAGGAGCGGGTAGCCGACGCGGTCGGCCTCCGACGCCAGTCGCTCGTCGTCCTGGTCGGCGCCGTCGTAGCCGGGCACGATCGGGACGCCGTGCGCCGCGACGCGGCGCCGCGCGGCCGCCTTGTCGCCCATGGCCGCGATCGCCCCCGGCGGCGGACCGACCCAGGTCAGTCCCGCGTCGCGGACCGCCGCGGCGAACGACGCGTTCTCG
>DATADA010000208.1:0-5253 GCA_036258775.1 Candidatus Limnocylindria bacterium
GACGGCTCGCAGCCGCTCGGGAGCGACCTCGCCGACCTGCTCGGCGAGACCGTGATCGACGTGGACGTCAAGCCGAACCGCGGCGATGCCCTGTCGATGGTCGGGCTCGCGCGAGAGATCGCCGCCTTCACCGGCGGCGAGCTGCGCCTTCCGCCGGTCGGGGTCCGGGAGGATCCGGGCCAGATCGCCGACGGGCTGGCGAGCGTCGCGATCGAGGATTCCGAGCTCTGCCCGCGCTTCACCGCGCGCTACCTCGACGGCGTCGTGAACGGGCCGTCACCGGAGTGGATGCAGCGCCGCCTCGCCGCCGCCGGGATGCGGCCGATCAGCGCGATCGTCGACGTGACGAACTACGTGATGCACGAGCTCGGGCAGCCGATGCACGCCTACGACGCCGAGCGAGTGCCGGACGGCCGGATCGTCGTGCGCCGTGCCCGACCCGGCGAGCGGCTGGTGACGATCGATCACGTCGAGCGCGAGCTGGACGCGGCGATGCTCGTCATCGCCGACGCGGAACGTCCGATCGGCCTGGCCGGGATCATGGGCGGCGCCGACACCGAGGTGACGGCCTCCACGACGAGGGTCATCCTCGAGTCGGCGGCCTTCCATGGGCCGACCGTGCGCAACACCGCGCGCCGCCTGGCGCTCCGTTCCGAGGCGAGCGCCCGGCACGAGAAGGGGATGCCGTGGACGCTCCCGCGGCTCGCTGCCGACCGCGCCGCGCGGCTCATCGTCGAGATCGCCGGCGGCCGGGTGGCGAGCGGGATCGTCGACAACGACCCCGCGCCGAAGCCGCGGCGGACGGTCAGCGTCGACCTCGGTCGCACCGAGCGGCTGCTCGGGATCCGCCTCGACGCCCGCGGCGTCGAGGACCTGCTGCGTCCGCTCGAGTTCGAGGTGCGGCCGGGCGGCGCGCCGGGAGCCATCGAGGTCACCGTGCCGCCCCACCGGCTCGACGTCGAGCAGCCTGCCGACGTGGCCGAGGAGATCGCGCGCTCCCATGGCTACGACCGGATCCCCGGCCGCCTGCCGACCCCCGCGCTGCCGGCGTACCGCACCGATCCGAGCGGCCCGCGGCACCGCGTGCGCCGCATCCTCGCCGGCGTCGGCCTCGACGAGGTGCTGACGCACGCGCTCATCGGCCCGGGCGACCTCGAGCGCAGCGGCTACCCCGCGACGGGCGAGCACCTCGTGCGACTCGCCAACCCGATCTCGGCGGCGGAGCATTCCGTGCTGCGCCCCGTCCTCTATCCCTCCCTGCTGCGGGCCCTGGCCGAGAACGTCCGGCAGCGCCGGTCGGACGCCTGGCTGTTCGACGTCGGGAAGATCTACTGGTACAACCCCGGCAAGCCGACGCCGCGCGAGCGGCGCTCGGAGACGGCCGGCACCGGTCGCTACGAGTCGTGGGAGATCGGCATCGTCCTGCTGGGCGCGGCCAGCCCGCGCACCGCCGAAGGGGCGCCGCTCACCGCCGACGTCGCCGCCGTCAAGGGCGTGGTCGAGGCGCTGCACGCCGCACTCGGGGCGCCGGCGCCGTCGTATCTCCCCGAAGCCGACGGCGAGCGCCACCCGCATCGGCACCCGGGCCGCACGGCGCGGATCGTGGATGCCTCCGGCCGCAGCTACGGCTCGCTGGGCGAGGTGCACCCGCGCGTGGTCGCCGCGTGGGACCTCCCCGGCAGGCCGGTCGACGCGGCCATCAGCCTCGACCATCTGCTCGGGCTCGTACCGGAGACGGCGCAGCTGCGACCGATACCCGCCGCGCAGCCGATCGATCGTGACCTGGCGGTCATCCTCTCCGAGGGGAAGCCGGTGGGGGAGCTGCTGCGGATCGTCCGCCAGACGGCAGGCCCGATGCTGGCCGACGTCGAGCTGTTCGACGTCTACCGCGGGCCGCAGGTCGGCGAGGGCAGGGTGAGCTATGCGCTCGCGCTCCGCTTCCAGCCGGCCGAGGCGGGAGACGAGCGAGGGGTGGAGAAGGCGCTCAACCGGGTCCGCGGCGCGCTCCGCCACCACCTCGCGGCGGAGATCCGCTAGGTCCCGCGAACCCCGGTACTTGCGGCTGCGGTGATGAGGCCGCTCGTCGCGTTGTCGGTGCCGAAGCGGCCCTGCTACCCTTCCGCGGGCTCGCCGGCCGGGCGAGCGAGGCACGAGCACGGGGATCGGCGTGGAGATCATCGGCCAGCTCAACTGGATCGACCTGCTGGTCATCCTGCTGCTCGCCGCGGCCGTCTTCTTCGGCTACACGCAGGGAATCATCCGCTACGTCCTGTCGGCGATCGTGGTCGTCGTCGCGTTCATCCTGGCGAGCCAGCTGAAGGCGCCGATCACCGACTCGCTCGGGTTCTGGACCCCGACCACGCCCGAGCTGAAGGAGCTCTGGATCTTCATCTTCCTGTTCTTCGCCTTCGTGGTCGGGGGCTGGTTCGTGGTGCGCGCCTTCTACCGGCAGACGCGGCTGCCGATCGTGCGCCAGGTCGACGAGGTGGGGGGCGCCGTGCTCGGCGTCCTGTTCGCGACGCTCGTCATCGGCTTCCACCTCGTCGTGCTCGACACCTTCTTCCAGTTCGCCGGCGGCGACGAGGTCGCGAACTCCGGCTGGCTGCGTGGCTACTACGGGGCACTCAACGAGTCGCTGCTCGTCGGCTGGTTCCGCGACGCGCTCATCCCGACCGCCGGACTCTTCGCCCGCCCATTCGTCCCGCCCGAGGTCGCCACCCTCCTTCGCTCCGGGTCGTAGTCGTCGGACCGATGCGGGCGCACCCCGGCGGCCGCGCCATCGGCGACCGGTCCTGGTTCGACCGCCCGGCGCCCGAGGTCGCCGTGGACCTGCTCGGGGCGCGGCTGATCCACGACTCCCTCGACGGCCGTGTCGGCGGCCGGATCGTGGAGGCCGAGGCGTACCAGGGGCCGGAGGATCTCGCGGCGCACTCCGCCCGGGGACGAACGCCGCGCAACGCGGTCATGTTCGGCCGGCCGGGTCACCTGTACGTGTACCTCATCTACGGCCTGCACCACTGCGCCAACGTGGTGTGCGGCCCCGGCGAGAAGCCGGAAGCCGTCCTGCTGCGCGCCCTCGCGCTCGACGTGGGGTTGGAGCTGGCGCGCCGGCGTCGCGGAGCGGGCATTCCCGATCGACGGCTCGCGTCGGGTCCGGGAAACGTGTGCCGCGCGCTGGGAATCGATCGACGGCTGAACGGCGCGGATCTGCTCGCCGGGCCGGTGTGGATCGAGCCGGCGCCGCAGCCGACGCGGCCGATGGCACGCACACGGGTGGGCGTGGAGTACGCCGGCGACTGGGCGGCACGCCCGTTACGCTTCCTGATCCCCGATGACCCGCACGTCTCCCGCCGCTGAGCCCGGCGCCGACCCGCAGCCGGCCCCCGGCAGCGCGGCCGATCCCGGCACGCTCCGGGCCCTCGAGTGGGACCAGATCGCGGCGATGCTTGCGGCGCGGACGTCGTTCACGCCGTCGCGCGAGCTGGCGGAGGCGGGCCTGCCGGTCGCCGACGCTGAGCTTGTCGGCCTGCTCAACGACCAGACCGACGAGGCCGCCAGGCTGATCGATGAGCAGCCCCAGGCGGGCATAGGCGGCGCACGGGACGTACGCCAGGCGCTCGAGCGGGCACGCCGCGGCGGCCGCCTGACGCCGGGAGACCTGCTCGAGATCGGTGACACGCTGCACGCCACCGCGCAGCTCACCGCTCGGCTGCGGGAGTGGCGCGGCCGCCACCTCACCGAGGTGCGCGGCGACCTCGACCCCGCCCCCGAGCTCGCCGAGCGGATCGCGCGCAGCATCGACGAGTCGGGGGAGCTGCTCGACGGCGCGTCCGCCGAGCTCGCCGCGCTCCGGCGACGGATGCGGACGGCGCAGGACCGGGTCCGCGAGCGGCTCAACGCGATGATCCGCTCCCCGCAGCTGGCGGGGATCATCGGCGAGCCGATCGTCACGCTGCGGGCCGGCCGGTACGTCATCCCGGTCCGCGCCGAGGCGAAGGGCCGCCTGCGCGGGATCGTGCACGACCAGAGCGCGTCGGGCGCCACGCTCTTCGTCGAGCCGCTGACCGTGGTCGACTCCAACAACGCCTGGACCGAGGCCTCGCTCGCCGCCGAGCGCGAGGAGGAGCGGATCCTCGACGAGCTGTCGCGAGCGGTCGAGGAGCGGGCGGGCAGCCTCGCGGCGTCGCTCGCGGCCCTGGCCCGGCTCGACCTGTGGGTCGCGCGCGCCCGCCTCGGACACGATCTCGACGCCGTCCGGCCGGTGGCGGCCTCTGACGCCGTCGAGCTGCTCTCGGCGCGACACCCGCTGCTCGGCCCCGGCGCGGTGCCGATCGACGTGCGGCTCGGCGAGCGCTTCGGCTACCGCGCCATGATCGTCACCGGGCCGAACACCGGCGGAAAGACGGTCAGCCTCAAGACGCTCGGCCTGCTCGCGCTCATGCACCAGGCCGGCCTGCGTGTGCCGGCCGCCGAGCCCGCCCGGCTCCCGGTCTTCCGACGGGTCATGGCGGACATCGGCGACGAGCAGAGCATCGCCCAGTCCCTCTCGACCTTCAGCAGCCACCTTCGCAACGTCGTGCGCTTCGTCGCCGAGGCCGGCCGCGGGACGCTCGTCCTGCTCGACGAGGTGGGCGCCGGAACCGATCCGACCGAGGGATCCGCGCTCGCCATGGCGATCGTCGCCCACCTGCTCGACGCCGGCGCAACGGTGGCCGCCACAACGCACTCGGCGGAGCTCAAGGCCTTCGCCTCCAGCCATCCGGGCGTCACGAACGCGGCAGTCGAGTTCGACGTGCGGACGCTGCGGCCGACCTACCGCCTCACCATCGGGCTGCCCGGCAAGAGCCAGGCGTTCGCCATTGCCGAGAGGCTCGGGCTGGACCGGGACATCCTGGCCGATGCGCGGGAGCGCCTCTCGGCCGAGCACACCACGCTGGAGGAGACGCTGGCCGCGGTGGACCGCGCCCGGCGCGAGCAGGCCGATCCGCTGGCCACGGCGGAGGCCGAGCGCGACGCGGCGGTCGGCGAGCGGGAGCGCGCCCGCTCCGGCGTGGCGCGCGCGCGACGCGAGGCGGCGGAGATGCTGGCCGATGCCCGGCGTGCCGCCGATGACATGCTGGCGCGCGCTGAACGCGAGGTGGCGGAGCTGCGCCGCGAGGTGACGCGCCAACGGAACATGGCGGGTGGCAGCGGTGCGGGCGCCCGCCCCGCCCTCCGCTGCAGCTCCTCGAGCGCCTGGGTCGCGCGGGCGCC
>DATADA010000209.1:0-2466 GCA_036258775.1 Candidatus Limnocylindria bacterium
ACCGATGCGCCCCAGCGGTGGACCGACCGGGTGGGTCCGGATCCGATCGCCGGCGCGCGTGAAGCGCCCCTCGTCGAAGAGGCCGTACGTCGGCAGGTAGACCTTGCGATGGAGCCCGATCAGCTCCCCGTCGCGCAGCAGTGCGGCGCTGTTGCAGTATCGGTGGTCGTCGGTCTCCTCCACGAAGCCGATGGCGATCAGGCACCCCGGCGCCTCGCGGCTGAGCTGGGCGAGCCGCGGGTCATCGGCGCGGATCGCGACCTCCGGCACCAGGTCCTGCAGGAGGTAGCCGGTGAGCGCGAGCTCGGGGAGGACGGCGACCTGAGCATCCTCGGCGGCCGCCGCTCGCAGGCGCTCCCCGACCAGCTCGACGTTCGCGTCCAGCTCACCGAGACGCGGCGCGATCTGGAGGAGCGCAACGCGGTACTTCATCGGCTCGCAGTCTAGTCGCGCCCCCGTCGCGGGGGTGCGGACCGGGCGGTGCACGCCGGTGCTCGCGGATGCTAGAGGCGGCCGTGCGCCTCCTCGTCGCTGGGACCGGCCGGCTCGAAGAGGCCGCCCTCGTCGGCCGGGGGCGGAGCGACCGGTCCGGCGGCCTCCTCCGCCGTCGTGACGCGGGCGGAGCTCGCGTCGGCCGCCTGGCTGATGAGCGCCTCCCGCCGCGCACCCGGCAGGAGCTCTTCGGCGAAGTGGCAGGCCGCCTCGTGACCGGGCTGCACGGCGCGAAGCGCCGGCCGCTCGGTCGCGCAGCGATCCGGGTTCCCGAGCTGACGGCGCAGCCAGCATCGGGTGTGGAAGCGGCAGCCCGATGGCGGGTTGACCGGTGATGGGACGTCGCCGACCAGGATGATCCGGCGCCGCCGGTCGCGACCGCGGGGAGAGGGCGGCGGCACTGCCGAAAGGAGAGCGATGGTGTACGGGTGGAGCGGCGCGCGGTAGATCTCGCGTGACCCCGCCAGCTCGGCGATCGAGCCGAGGTACATCACCGCCACCCGGTCGCTGATGTGCTCGACCACGCCCATGTTGTGCGCCACGAACAGGTAGGTCAGGCCGAGGTCCCGCTGGAGCGAGCGCAGCAGGTTGAGGACCTGCGCCTGGATGCTGACGTCGAGGGCGCTCACCGGCTCGTCGCAGACGACCAGGTCGGGGCGCAGGATGAGCGCCCGGGCGATGCCGATGCGCTGGCGCTGCCCGCCGCTGAACTCGTGCGGATAGCGCCGGGCGTGGTACGGCTGCAGGCCGACCATCTCCATCATGGCGGCGACCTGCTGGCGTCGCTCGTCCGCTGAGCCCATGCCGTGGATGCGCAACCCCTCGGCGATGCTGGCGCCGATCGGCTGGCGCGGGTCGAGGCTGGCGAAGGGGTCCTGGAAGATGATCTGCATCCGTCGCCGGAACGGTTTGAGCGCCCTGCCGCGCAGCGCGGTGATGTCCGTCCCGTCGAACACGATTCGCCCGCCGGTCGGCTCGAGGAGGCGGAGGAGCAGGCGGCCGACCGTCGTCTTGCCACAGCCGGACTCGCCGACGAGGCCCAGCGTCTCGCCGGGCCGGATCGAGAACGTCACGTCGTCGACCGCCTTCACCTCGGCCACGCGGCGATGCAGGATCCCGCCCGTGACCGGGAAGAACTCCGAGAGATGCTCCACGCTGACGAGCGGGCGGCCGTCCCCCGCTGCCGGCTCGCCGGGCCGCTCCGAGACGACGGCGGTCGCGCTCATCGCTCGATGCCGAGCGGCACGTTGAGTGGCCGCTCCCTCGGCCGTCCCTCGGCATCGTGGTAGATCCAGCAGCGCACGAGGTGCTGCTCGCGGCCCGGGAGCGGCAGCAGGTCGGGGTGGCGCTCGGTCGCCAGCTCGACGCCGTACGGGACGCGGGCGCCGCAGCGGGGCGCGAAGCGGCAGTTCGGTGGCAGCTCGATGAGGTTCGGCACGCTGCCCGGGATCACGGCGAGCTCGTCGCGCGGCTCGCCGAGCTTCGGGACGGAACCGATCAGCCCCTGCGTGTACGGGTGACGCGGGTCGTCGAAGAGGCTGGCGACGTCGGTCTGCTCCACGATCTCGCCGGCGTACATGACCGCCACCCGGTCGCACATCTCGGCGACGACACCGAGGTCGTGGGTGATGAGCACGATCGCCGTGCCGGTCTCCCGCTGGAGGTCGCGCATCAAGTCGAGGATCTGGGCCTGGATGGTGACGTCGAGCGCGGTTGTCGGCTCGTCGGCGATGAGCAGCTCCGGCTCGCAGGCGAGCGCCATGGCGATCATGACCCGCTGCGCCATGCCGCCCGACAGCTCGTGCGGGAACGCCTCCAGCCGCCGCCGCGGATCCGGGATGCCGACCATCTGCAGCAGCTCGAGCGCGCGCTCGCGGCTCGCCCGCCGCTTCATGCGACGGTGGATCTCGAGCACCTCGCCGAGCTGCATGCCGACGTCGTAGACCGGGTTCAGGCTGCTCGTCGGCTGCTGGA
>DATADA010000210.1:0-4541 GCA_036258775.1 Candidatus Limnocylindria bacterium
GACGCGACCGCCCGCCTCGCGCTGGAGCGCAAGACGGGGGCGCGCGCGCTGCGCACGATCGTCGAGGAGGCGCTGCTCGAGGTGATGTACGACATCCCCGAGCGGACCGACATCAAGAAGGTGGTCATCACTGCCGAGACGATCGAGCACGGCCATCCGCCGATGCTGCTGACCGAGACCGAGGAGCCCGAGAGCGGCCGCCGGGGCCGCAAGGAGCGCGCCGAAGAGTCCGCCTGACCCACTCGACCCCGCAGGGTCGCGCGCGCCACGCCGACGGTCAGGTCTCAGCGGGGCTCGACCGCCTCCCCGTCCACGGCTCCACGCCCTTCACCGCCGATGTGGAGCTCTTCACCGCCGATGTGGAGCGGATAGGCCGGACTTCCGCCCGCGTCGGCGAACGCGGCGACGATCCGGCGGCGGAGCTCGCCGGTGACGGCCCACTGCTCGCCGGCCCGTACGCGCCCGAGCACCTTCAGGGTCACGCCGCCGGGGGCGATCGCCTCCACGCGCTCGGCCCTGGGCGGGTCGATGACGCGCGCGCGCCATTCCGGGTCGGTCGCGAGCTCGGCGCCGACGCGGTCGAGCCGCTCCGACACCGCGTCGAGGTCTGTCCCGTGCGCCACCTCCAGATCGAGGTTCACGCTGGACCACAGCCGCGTGAGGTTCGAGGCGACGGCGATCTGGCCGTTCGGGACGGTGTGCACCGCTCCGTCCAGGTCGCGCAGCACCGTGCGGCGCAGGCCGAGCTCCTCGACCACCCCTCTCACGCCGGCGATCTGGACGTGATCGCCGCGGCTGAACTGGTTTTCGGCGAGGATGAAGATCCCGGCCAGCCAGTCGCGCACGAGCGCCTGAGCACCGAGCCCGAGGGCGAGTCCGGCGACGCCGAGGCCCGCGACCGCCGGACCGATGTCGACGCCGAACTGCGAGAGCAGGGTCAGCAGGGCGAGGACGACGATCACGACGGTGCCGACCCTGGTGACGAGGTGCTGGATCGTCCGGACCCGCTTGGCGCGCTCGGCGACCAGCAGCGGGTCGGTGTCCGCCTCGTGGCCGAGGATGTGCCCGGCCGCGAGCGAGGCCGCCCAGCGCAGCGCCGCGATGCCGACGAGCGCCACGATCGCCACCACGGCGACCTGGAACGCGGTCGCGACGACGGGGTCCAGGCGCATCCCCGCGATGGTAGCAACGCCGCCCCCCGGTACCACCGGAGGGCGGCGACGGTACTTTCGGGCTGGCACGGCATCGCCGGCGGGGTGCTCTAGGATGGTTCGGAACGCGCGGACGCGCACAGCGGAGGACGCCGCACGATGACCTCGAACGCGCGCCGACCCGGTTTTCGCATCCCATGGCTCTCCGACGCGCCGGATGACGACCAGGCGCTCGGGGCCGACCCGTCCGGCGGCGGGGATTCCGCGGGGGACGGAGGCTCCGCGCCGGCGCACGAGGGTGACGTGGCCGATCCCGCGGGCGCGATGACGGCTCCGTCCCGGGCGGCCCACGCATCGCTGACCGCGGCCGAGCCGCAAGATGGCAGATCGGCCGCGGCGGCCGCGGAAGGGCCGAGGAACCGGCTGCTGCGCGAAATGGTCGACGCCATGCGGTCAGTCGCCGAGCATGCACGCGACGGTTCCCTCGCCGACGTTCGGCGGTCGGTCGAGCAGGCCGTCGGGACGCTGCGCGCCGCGGGCGGCCAGCACGCCGCAGAGCTTCGCCGCCGGGCGGAGGACGACATCGCGGCGATCGAGGAATCGGCGCGAGCGGAGGCGGAACGGATCCGGCGAGAGGCGGAGGCCCGCATCGCCGCGCGGCGCGACCAGCTCGAGCACGACCTGGCCGTCGAGGCCAGCCGCACAGAGCGCGACATCGACGCGATCCAGGCGCGCGTCGCCGACTACGAGCGAGAGCTGAGCCACTTCTTCGCTGGGCTGCGCGAGGTTGGCGACCCCGCCGCATTCGCCGCCGCCGTTCGCCGCATGCCGACCCCTCCGGGCCTGGCCCCCGGCGAGGACGGGCTCGCGGAAGCCGCCCCGCCGGCTGCGGCCGGTGCCGCTGCCGTCGCCGACGCGCCAAAGGAGGACGCCGGCTCGCTCGACCCCGTCGAGACAGCCGCGCCTCCGGCCGCCCAGGCGTCAGGCGTCGCGGTCGAGCCCCGGGAGGAGACGGCGGACGGTGAGGGGCAGCGGGACGAGCCGCCGGCCGGGGCGCCGATCGACGACTTCACCCAGGTCATCGTCCAGGGCCTCGGCAGCTTCGGCGCGATCACCGCGTTCAAGCAGAGCCTGGAGCGGAGCGAGGGGATCGGCTCCGTCGCGCTCTCGCTCGGCCCGACCGGCGAGTTCGTCTACCGCGCGACGCATTCGAGCCGTTTCGACATCGAGGCGGCGATCTCCGAGCTGGAGGGTGGCACCGCGGAACTGCGCCGGGACCCGGACGGCACGCTCCGCGTCATCGTGGCGCGGGGCTGATCCGGCCGGGTCGGCGAAGCGCCTGCTAGACTGGCCCCACGGCGCTGACCGTGAGGAGTACCTCCGCATCGGCCTTCAGAGAGGGCGGGCCGACAGGGCTGTGAGCCCGCCCCGGCGCGATGGAGGGAAGGTCGCACGTGAGCCGGCCGGGTTCCGCCCGATAGCGCGGGCGCGAGGGCGCATCGGCTGAGAGGCCGGCGCGCCGAATGAAGGTGGTACCACGACGGAACCCGTTCGTCCTTCGACGAACGGGTTTTCCTGTTTCGAGGAGGCACGCATGACGACGGAGACGCGACGCGAGCTGGCGCCACGCTACGACGCGGCGGCCGTCGAACCCGGCATCTACGAGCGCTGGCTGCAGAGCGGTGCCTTCACCCCGCCGACCGAGAGGCCGGAGGGCGCCGAGCGATTCGTGATCACCATGCCGCCGCCCAACGTGACCGGCGCCCTCCACAACGGACATGCCGTCTTCGTCACCACCGAGGACCTGCTGATCCGCTACCACCGCATGCGGGGAGACGACACGCTCTGGGTGCCGGGCGTCGACCACGCCAGCATCGCCGCCCAGTTCGTGCTCGACCGGATCCTGGCCGAGGAGGGTGAGTCGCGGCAGTCGCTCGGGCGTCAGCGCTACCTGGAGCGGATGTGGCAGTTCATGGACGAGACGCGCGGGGTGATCGGCCTGCAGCTGCGGCGGCTCGGGGCCAGTGCCGACTGGACGCGCGAGCGCTTCACGATGGATGCCGGCTCTGCCCGCGCGGTCCGCGTCGCCTTCAAGCGGCTCTGGGACGCCGGGCTGGCCTACCGCGGCGAGGCGCTCGTCAACTGGTGTCCGCGCTGCCGGACCACGATCAGCGACCTAGAGAACGTCCACCGCGAGGAGACGGGCACGCTGTGGACGATCCGCTACCACCTGGAGCGGCCCGACGGCACGCCCGACCCCGACGCGTGGATCAGCGTGGCGACGACGCGGCCCGAGACGCTGCTCGGCGACGTGGCGGTGGCGGTCCACCCGGACGACGAGCGCTACGCCGCTCTCGTCGGCCGGCACGCGCTCCTGCCGTTCCTCGGCCGCCGGTTGCGCATCGTGGGCGACGAGGCGGTCGAGCGCGAGTTCGGCACCGGGGCGGTGAAGATCACCCCGGCGCACGACCCCGACGACTACCAGCTCGCCAAGCGCCACGGGCTGGCTGCGATCAACGTCCTCGACGAGGACGCCTCGATCAACGAAGCCGGCGGGGACTTCGCAGGTCTCGACCGTTACGCAGCGCGGGCCGCGATCGTCGAGCGGCTGCGGCAGGTGGGCGATCTGGAGGACGAGCGGCCCCACCAGATGGTGGTCGGGCACTGCGACCGCTGCGGAACGGTGGTCGAGCCGCGACTCAGCGTGCAGTGGTTCGTCCGGGTGCAGCCGCTGGCGGAGCGTGCCCTGGCATCGGTCCGGGAAGGACGGACGAGGATCGTGCCGGCGCACTTCGAGAAGGTCTACGCCCGCTGGATGGAGAACATCCACGACTGGGCGGTGGGGCGCCAGCTGTGGTGGGGGCACCGCATCCCGGCGTGGTACTGCCCCGACGGCCACGTCACCGTCAGCGACGCCGAAGACGGTCCGGACGCCTGCGCCGGGTGCGGCCGCCCGGCGTCGGAGCTGACCCAGGAGACCGACATCTTCGACACTTGGTTCAGCTCCGCGCTCTGGCCGTTCAGCACGCTCGGCTGGCCGGATCAGACGCCCGACCTCGCGCGCTTCTATCCCACCTCGCTGATGGAGACGGGCTACGACATCCTCTTCTTCTGGGTCGCGCGGATGATGATGCTCGGCCTCTTCTGCACCGAAGTCGAGCCGTTTCACACCGTCTACCTGAGCGGCATGATCCGCGATCCGTACGGCCAGAAGATGAGCAAGACGAAGGGCAAAGTCGTCGATCCCCTCGAGCTGGTCGAGCGCATTGGCGCCGATGCGCTGCGCCACGCCCTGGTGGCCGGCACGTCCCCGGGCAACGACCAGCGACTGACCGATGCGAAGCTGGAGGGCGCCCGCAACTTCACCAACAAGCTGTGGAACGCGGCGCG
>DATADA010000211.1:0-2715 GCA_036258775.1 Candidatus Limnocylindria bacterium
GACGGCGACCGTCGCCTCCGTCAGAAGCTCGAAGTCACCGGGAGCTCCCCCTTCGCTCGACGCGAGATGGGCCGCGGCCGCGGCGCGGTCGGGCTCCGCCGCCCGCGCAGGCACGACGGAGGCGAGCAGCACTGCGCCGGCGAGCAGCGCGGCCGCAGCCCGCCGCACGGTCCGGCCGCGGCCGTGCGCGGGCATCCCGACCTCCAGCATGCGGCCCTCCGCTTCCCGGTATGACGCTGCGCACGGTACGCCACCCCGACGTCGCCGGGTATGGCCCGATCGTCGCGCGCGGCGCAGCCTACCTCCGAACCGCTTACCGGTTGCTTATGCTGTGCTCATGCCCGTCCTCGCCGCCGACGAGCGCTTCAGTCCCGCGGTGCATCGCGAACGGCTGGCGCGTGCCGCGGCCGAGGCGGGGCGGCGCGGCATCGACGCGCTGCTCATCACCCCGTCGACGGACTACGCATACCTCCTCGGCTACCGCGCGCCGGCGCTCGAGCGGCTCACCTGCCTGGTGCTCGCCGCCGACGGCCGCGGCACCCTCGTGCTGCCGCGCCTCGAGGAGCCGCTCGCGCGCCACAAGCTGGGCGAGCTCGCCGGCGAGATCGAGATCGTCGCCTGGGGCGAGACCGAGGATCCGGTGCAGCTCGTGCGCGGCCTGCTCCCGCCCGACGCGCGGCGGGCGGCGGTCCAGGACCAGATGTGGGCGAGGTTCGCCCTCCGGCTGCGCGCCGCGCTGGATCCGGTCGAGCTGGTGGAGGCCGGTGCCACCATGTCGGCCCTGCGGCGGACCAAGAGCGCCGAGGAGGTCGATCGGCTGCGCGCCGCCGCATCGGCCGCCGACGAGGCCATGCTGGCCATCACCGGTGAGCGGCTGTCGGGACGCAGCGAGGCCGAGATCAGCACCCGGGTCCGCGACCTCCTGCTGGATGTGGGTCACGAGTCGGCCGAGTTCGCGATCGTGGCCTCGGGGCCGAACGCCGCCAGCCCGCACCACCGGGCGGGAGAGCGGGTCATCGAGCGGGGCGACGCCATCGTGCTGGACATCGGCGGGCTGCGCGCCGGCTACGCCAGTGACACGACCCGGACCGCCTTCGTCGGCGAGCCGCCGGCCGAGTTCCTGGCGCTGTACGAGGTGCTGCGCCAGGCGCAGGAGGCCGCGGTCGACGCGGCCGCCCCCGGGGTGCCCGCCTCGGATGTCGACCGCGCCGCGCGCGCCCCGATCGGCGATGCGGGGTACGGCGACTTCTTCCTCCACCGGACGGGCCACGGCATCGGCATGGAGGGCCACGAGGAGCCGTACATCGTCGCCTCGAACGACGAGCCGCTCGAGGTCGGCCACGCCTTCAGCATCGAGCCGGGCATCTACATCCCCGGCCGCTGGGGGGCCCGGATCGAGGACATCGTGGTCTGCACCGAAGGCGGCGTGGAGCAACTGAACCGCACGTCCCGCGACCTCTACCTGGTCGACTGAGCCCGCGCCTCTAGGCCGGGCTGCCCTCGCGGTGGGAGCTGACCAGCGCGGTCAGCACGCCGTCGATCGCCTGGTTCGCCTCGCGGAACGCCTCGGTCACCTGCGAGACGTCGGCCGCCCGCCGGCGGAGCTGCGTCGCGATCGTCTCGAGCACCGGGTTCCGGAAGAAGAGGAACGCCTCCACCGCCTCCGCGAGCGACAGCCCCGCGCGCGACGCCTCGGCGCCGTAGAGGGCCCCCATCTTCTCGGCCTCCGCCAGCAGCAGGTCGCGCTCGGCGCGCTTGGAGGCGGCCACGTACTCGATCACCAGCCCGAAGGTGCGCTGTCCCCAGCGCCGGAAATCGGCGCGCTGCTCGGCGGTGAGACGTGCCTGCCACGGCTGCCCGGCGTACCCGGTGCGCTGCATCCGCCGGTGCAGCTCGCCGACCATCGACTGGGTCGCGTCCGGCAGTCGCTCGACGTCGTACCGATGCCGACGCGGGGCGTTGATCATCGCCTCGAGGCTCGACCGCAGGAAGCGCCGGTGACCGCCGGGCGTGGTGTAGCTCTGGACCTTGGCGGTGTCCGCCCAGCGGCGCAGCGTGTCGGGGCCGACGCCGACCAGCCGGCTCGCCGCGCCGAGCGGCAGCCACGGGTCGTCGGTGTCGGGCCGAGCCTCCTCGGTGGGCTGCTCGCGGCGTGGCACCGATCGTCTCCCCCGCTGTCTTCGATGGCGCTACGGCGAGCGGAAGGCGCCGCCGCCGCGCACCCCGAGCAGCTGCCACAGGTGCACGAGCGCCTTCAGCCCGTCCCGGTAATTGCGCAGCGGCATCCACTCGTTCGGCGCGTGGAAGTTCCCGTTGGGACTGGCAAAGCCGATCATCACCGTCTTCAGCCCCAGCTGGGCATCGAGCGCCGCGACGACGGGGACCGATCCGCCGGACCGCGTGAAGAGCGGCCGCTTCCCGAAGCCCCGCTCGAGCGCGTCGGCGGCCGTCTCGACCGCGGGATGGTCGAGCGGGGTGAGCGCCGGCGCGCCGCCGTGGATGACGCGAACCTCGACCTCCACGGTCGGTGGCGCGAGGCTGCGAACGTGGTCGCCGACGAGCCGCTCGATCTCTCGGAAGTCCTGGTCCGGCACGAGCCGGGTGCTGAACTTGGCGGCCGCCCAGGCCGGGATGATCGTCTTCGACCCCTCACCGCTGTAGCCGCCCCAGATGCCGTTGATGTCGAAGGTCGGCCTGGCCGAGAGCCGCTCGCGG
>DATADA010000212.1:0-3225 GCA_036258775.1 Candidatus Limnocylindria bacterium
CGACTGCTGCTCCTCGACGACATCCTTGCCGACGCGCACCTCGCCGGTCTGGGTCTGTCGCTTGTCGACCTGCAGCCGCTCCTCGCGCCGCTCGAGGGTTCCCTCGTCGCGGGTGCCCAGGTCCGTGTCGGTCCCGTAACCGGTGGCCGTGCCGGCCCCCTGGTCCTCGGCGATGTACTCCGAGCCGGCGTAGCCGCCCACGTGGGCGTCATCGGCCGGCGGCTGGCTCCAGTCCTGGTCCTCGATGGCGTCCGACGTGACGCTCAGCTCTACCCGGTCCTCGCTGATCGAGGCCACGGCCGACATCGGGATGTAGAGCTCCTTCGTCAGCAGAAAGCCCTTCTCCACCACGAAGTAGTTGGGGCCGACCTCGGCTACGTCGCCGATCTCCTTGCCGTCGCTGCCGTATACGTCCCAGCCGGCCTGGATCTGGCTCGCCTGGTATCCACTC
The DNA here is from genome assembly GCA_036258775.1 of Candidatus Limnocylindria bacterium. GTDB lineage: Bacteria > Chloroflexota > Limnocylindria > QHBO01 > QHBO01 > DATADA01. The sequence goes on from DATADA010000212.1 coordinate 452, forward strand.
TGGGTGTCGTAGTCGCTTCGCATGAGTCCTGTCCCCCTTGTGGGTGCTGTTGCCGAATGTCTGGGCCGGTCTGCGACCGGCCACCGGGCGATCTGCCCGATGCTCAATGCGCCTCGTCGATCTCCACGTCGCCCTCGACGCGGACGTCGAAACGTTCCTTGCGGACGGTCTCGGTGACGGCGCGCTCCTCGCTGACCACCTGCCGGCGAAGGTGAATCTCCTCCACGACGAACGGCACGCGCCGGACCTCGAGCCGCTCCTCGATGACGAGCACGACCGTCTCCTCTCCCCGATTGACGATCGGCTGCTCTCCGGCCTCCAGCGGACGCTCGACCCTGCGGCGCTCGAGCTCGACCCTGTCGCGGGCGAGCGTCACGTTCACCGTCTCGGGCTCCTCGACGACCTCCTTCGTGACGACGACCTGCCCCACATCGGCGCGGCGGACCCGCGGCGCGAGGCGCTCCTCGGTTCGCTCGAGGCGCTCGACGGGCATCTCCACCTGCTCGGCCTTTGTCTCGTGCACCGGTTCGCGCGGGTCAGCTTCCGAGGCGGCCCTTCCCCCGTTAGACCCGATGTCGCGACCGGCCATCCGTCCCCCTTCTCGGTCCCGACCGAGGCGCCAACGCTGCGGTCCGGCCGGCGGCATGGAGCGCGGCCTTCACCGGGGCACTCGGTGTTTCTTGGATTCAGTCAAGTGTTGTTCGGTGCAGTGATGCACGTGGCGTACCACGCGCCGCCCCGCTGGCAGGAGAATCGCCTAGAGGTCTGCCTCGAAGGTGTTGCACCGGCCCGGGTCGCCGGACTCGAGGCCGGCCAGGAACCACTCCTGACGCTGCTCCGCCGATCCGTGCGTCCACGTCTCGGGATTCACCTGTCCCTGCGTCCGCTCCTGGATCCGGTCGTCGCCCACCGCCTCGGCCGCGCTCAGCGCCTGGCCGATCTGCTCGCGGGTGAGCGGTTCGAGGTAGCCGGTCTCGACCGCATTCGCCGCCCAGGCGCCCGCGAAGCAGTCGGCCTGGAGCTCGGTCCGCACCGCCCGGCTCTCGGCGCCCGCTCCGCGGCCACCGCCCTGGAGGACCCCGAGCAGGCTCTGCACGTGGTGGCCGTACTCGTGGGCGATGACGTATGCCTCGGCGAGCTCTCCGCCCTCGGCGCCGAACTGGGTCTCGAGCTGGTCGAAGAAGCCGAGGTCGATGTAGACGACGCCGTCGGCGGGGCAGTAGAACGGCCCGACCGCGCTCGACGCCTGCCCGCAGCTCGTGCTCACCCCGCCCTCGAAGAAGGCCGTGTCTGCCTCGGTGTATCGGTCGCCGCCCTCGGCGAAAACCCCCGTCCAGTACTCCTGGACGCTGTTGACGTAGCCGACGATCCGGCAGTCGCGACGCCCCTGCGGGTTCTCGACGGTGCGGCACTCCTCGGCCCTCTCGCTCTGCTGCCCGGCGCCGACCCGCTCTCCGGCCAGCGCGTCGAGGGGCACGTCGCCGGGGTTGCCGCCGAGCAGGACGAAGACGGCCACCAGCAGGATCCCGCCGAGCCCGCCGCCGATGGCGATCCCGCCGCCGCGGCGGCCGCGCAGGTCCCGGATCTGGCCCGGGTTGAGCCGGACGCCGCGCCTGAGAGTCACGCCCCGAACGAAGCGACTGGCGTGCCAGCCGGCGCGCTGCGCCGCGCCGGCCGAGTATCGATCATGACTCGTTGCGGCGCGCCGCACCCGTAGACTGCCGCCATGAGCCCTCGACGCGCCGCCGCTCCGGCAGAGGACCTGTCCTACGGCGGGCCGCACGATCCGGGACCCGATGCCGCCGCGCAGCGCGGTGAGCGCCTCGCGGAGGCGGCGCGAAGGCCGCTGGAGGTGGAGGGAGCGACGGTCCGTATCGGCACGGCGTCGTGGACGGATCCGACGATGACCGCCCCGGGCGTCTTCTATCCGCCCGACGCAGGGACGGCGGAAGATCGGCTCGTCTACTACGCCAGCCAGTTCCCGATCGTGGAGGTCGACTCGACCTACTACGCCCTCCCCTCCCGCTGGATGGGAGAGCTGTGGCTGGAGCGCACGCCGCCGGAGTTCGTCTTCGACGTCAAGGCCCACGCGCTGATGACCGGCCAGCCGTCCGAGGTGAAGCGGCTGCCGCAGGACATCCGCGAGGAGCTCCCCTCCGAGCTCCTCGGCAAGAGGCGGATCTATGCGCGCGACCTGCCCGAGGAGCTGCGCCAGGCGATCTTCGACATGTTCCGCGACGGCGTGGCGCCGCTCCACTCCTCCGGCAAGCTGGGTGCGGTGTTCCTCCAGTACCCGCGCTGGGTCTTCCCCTCGAACGAGTCGCGCGATGCGATCGTCGAGGCCCGCGAGCGGCTCGGGAACGACGTGCCGGTGGCCGTCGAGTTCCGCCACGAGTCGTGGTTCAACGAGAAGAATGCCGAGCGCACGATCCGGTTTCTGGAGAAGTACGACATCCCGTTCGTGATGGTCGATGCGCCGCAGGGCATGAAGAGCTCGCTGCCGCCGATCACGGCGGTCACCTCTCCCCGGCTGGCGGTGGTCCGGTTCCACGGGCGCCGCGCCGACACCTGGGAGCGGAGCGGGGTCCCGGTCGTCGAGCGCTTCCGCTACCTGTACGACGAGGAGGAGCTCGCCGAGTGGGTGCCGCGCGTCCGCGAGGCGGCGTCCCAGGTTCCGGAGGTGCACCTGCTGATGAACAACTGCTACGCGAACTACGGCACGACGAACGCGCGAGAGATCGCCGCGCTGCTGGCGGCGCACGCCGAGGGCGAGC
>DATADA010000213.1:0-1760 GCA_036258775.1 Candidatus Limnocylindria bacterium
CGAGCGAAGAGCTCGATGGCGTAACCGTCCGGGTCGAAGACCTCCACCATCGAGCCCCACGGCTCGTGGAGCGTCTCGCCGATCCGCACGCCGGCGCCGCGCAGCCGATCCGCCTCCCGCTCCACGTCGTCCACCTCGAAGTTGACGCGGACCGTTCCGGGCACCTGTGGCGGGGCAGCCTCGCCCGCCAGATGGAGCGCGAACCGGATCCCACCGGGCAGCCTCGCCTCGGCCCAGTGCGCGTCCTCGGCATCAATTTCGAGCGGGACGCCGAGCAGGTCGCGGTAGAAGGCGCACGCCCGCTCCAGGTCGGTCACGTACAGGTAGACCAGGTCGATGCGGGCCATACGCGCCGTGGATCAGTCGTCGCGCGTCGCCGTCACGGTCCGCAGACCGAGGTCGGCGAGCTGCTGGGGGTCGACCGGCGAGGGGGCGCCCATCATGAGGTCGCTCCCCGACTGGGTCTTTGGGAAGGCGGTCACCTCGCGGATGTTGTCGACGTCGGCGAACAGGGCGGCCCATCGGTCCAGCCCGATGGCGATCCCACCGTGCGGCGGCGCCCCGTACTCGAGCGCGTCGAGGATGGCTCCGAACCGGTCGCGCATGTCATCGAGCGAGTGCCCCATCAGGGCGAACGCCCGCTCCAGCAGGTCGCGCGTGTGGATCCGGATGGAGCCGCCGCCCACCTCCCACCCGTTGAGAGCCAGGTCGTACTGCTGGGCGCGCACGGAGCCGGGGTCGGACTCCAGCCGGCCGACGTCCTCCGGAGCCGGCGCGCTGAACGGGTTGTGGGTCGCGTCCCAGCGCTTGCCGTCGGGGTCCCAGGTGAACATCGGGAAGCGATGCACCCACGCGTAGGCGAGGACGTTCGGGTCGCGCATCCCGAGCCGATCCCCCATCTCCAGCCGAATCTTGCCGAGCGCCTCCGCGCCCCTCCAGCGGTCGGCGTCGGCGACGATCAGGATCAGGTCGCCCGGATCGGCGGCCAGCAGGCCGCGGATCGACACCTCGGCCGCGCCGAGGAACCTGGCGGCCGGCCCCGACAGCGACCCGTCGTCGCCGACCGCGAGATGGACGAGCCCCGCGGCGCCCGCGCGCTTCGCGAGCTCGGTCAGCTCGTCGAGCTGCCGTCGGCTGTAGTGACCGCAGCGCGCCGCACGCAGCCCCCACACCGCGCCGCCGGCGTCGATCGCCGACGCGAAGACGCGGAACTCGACGCCGCGGACCGCCTCGGTCAGGTCGCACAGCTCCATGCCGAAGCGAATGTCGGGCTTGTCGGATCCGTATCGGCTCATCGCCTCGTCGTAAGTGAGCCGCGGGAATGGATCGGCGAAGAGCGGTCGCTCCGGGTGGATGTCGGTGCTGATCTCCTTGACCGCCGCCTCGACGGTGTCCATCACGTCCGCCTCCGCCACGAAGCTCATCTCAAGGTCGAGCTGCGTGAACTCCGGGCCTCGGTCCGCCCGGAAGTCCTCATCGCGCCAGCAGCGGGCCAGCTGGAAGTAGCGGTCGTAGCCCGAGACCATGAGGATCTGTTTGAGCATCTGCGGCGACTGCGGCAGCGCGTAGAAGTGCCCCGGCTGCAGCCGGCTGGGGACCAGGAAATCGCGCGCACCCTCCGGCGTCGAGCGGATGAGGGTCGGCGTCTCGATCTCGACGAAGCCGCGCGCCTCGAGCGTGCGGCGGATGGCGCTGGCCAGGCGCGAGCGCAGCAGCATCCGGCGCTGCATGGCCGGGCGTCGGAGATCGAGGTACCGATA
>DATADA010000214.1:0-10952 GCA_036258775.1 Candidatus Limnocylindria bacterium
CCACCGCCCGCAGGTCGCACTCGATCGCCTCGGCGAGGTTCCCGCGCCGCTGTTCGACGAAGCCGAGGTTTACCAGGCAGCTTCCGATCTCCTCGGCATTGCCGACCCGCAGCGCCACTTCGAGACCGGTGCGCAGCGCCGCCGCCGCCTCGTCCAGGCGTCCCAGGTCGTCCGCGACGTCGCCGATGATTCGCAGGGCCGTGGCGAGGCCGCGCTGGTCATCGGTGGTCTCGAACAGCCGGCGCGCCTCGGTCGCGTGCTGGAGCGCCGTCTCGCTCGCGCCGCGCAGCGTCTCGGCCCGGGCGAGCTGGAGGAGGAGCGCACCTGTCACCGCGTCGGGCGGGGCGGCGAGTTCCAGCCCCGTCTCTAGGGCCGCGATCGCGTCGGCCACGTCGCCACGCACGCTCAGCGTCCAGCCGCGCTCGAGCCAGAGGGCCCGGGTGTCGACCGACCCGTCGGCACCTGCAAGAGCCTCGTCCGCGGCCGAGATCGCCTCGTCGTAGCGGCCCTCTCGACGCAGCGTCGAGACGATCCCGCGCCACGCTCGAACGTCGCCGGTGCGGTCGCGAGCGTCCTCGTACAGTCGCAGCGCCTCGTCGTACGAGCCGGTCAGCTCGTGGAGGTCCGCGACCGTCAGCAGCAGGTCGGGAAGCCGGTGTGCAACCGCCGCCTCTCGGCGGCTCAGCTCCACCGCCCGGCCGAAGTGGACGATCGCCTCTTCGTTGGCGAAAAGCCGGCGCGCCCGTTCGCCGGCCCGGACGAGGTAGTCGACCGCCTTCGGGCCCGCGTCGGCGAGATAGAGATGCCGGGCCAGCAGGTCGATCACGTCGTCGCCGGCTCCGTAGAGCTCCTCTGCGACCTCCGCCGTTCGCTGGTGCAGCTCCCGGCGACGCCGGCGCAGCAGCCGCGAATATGCGACGTCCTGAACCAGCGCGTGGTGGAAGGCGACGGCGTCGTCGAGCCCGTCGCTGGCCGGATCGAGCATCCCGGCCGAGACCAGCTGCGCGACGGCGGAGGTGATCCCGGACGGCTCGTCCGCCACCGCCTCGAGCAGAAGCAACCGCGCCCGGCGGCCGACCACCGAGGCGACGCCCAGCACCGACGCGGCCTCCGGCGAGAGCGAGTCGATGCGCGCGGCTAGCACTCCCTCGATGCTGATCGGCACCTCGCCGGCGGTGAACCCGGGCCGCAGACGCCAGCCACCCTCGTCGTCATGCTCGAGACCGCCCGACTCCTGCAGCGAGCGGATCGTCTCCTCCACGAAGAAGGGGTTGCCGCCGCCGCGGTCGGCGAGCATCGGGATGAGCGCGGTCGGCGGGTCGCCTCCGAGCATGTCACGCGCGAGCTCGCGCATGGCCGCCTCGTCGAGCGGCTCGAGCATGACCACGACCGGAGGCGAGGAGCCCTCCCGCTCCCCGGCGCTCAGCATGGCGCCGATCTCATCGCGGACGTCCGCGCGCGAGGACAGGTACAGGAGCACCCGGTCGCTGCCCAGCTCCGTGTGGAGCTCGGCGACAAGGGAAGCCGAGGAGGGGTCGATCCAGTGGACATCCTCGATCGCCAGCGCCACCGGCGAATCAGCGGCCAGCGCGCGCAGCCAGCTGGTAGTGGCGCCATGCAGCTCCCGCCGGTAGGCCTCGGGCTCGAGCTCGCCCGCCGCCGCCTCGCTGATGCCGAGGAGCCGGGCGAAGAGCGGCACCGCCGCGGCGACATCGGTGTTCGCCATTGCCTCGTCGAGCCGGGCGCGCGCCGCCGGCGGATCATCGGTGGCGGTGATCTGGGCGAAGCGCCGGATCAGGTCGGCGAACGGCCAGTACGCGAGCCCGGCGCCGTACGAGAGGCAGCGTGCCTCGAGCCAGCGGACACCATGGCGGATGGCGTGCTCGCGGACCTCCTCGGTGAGCCGCGACTTGCCCACGCCGGGCTCCCCGATGACAGCCGCGGCGCCGCCGCTCCCGGCAACCAGCGCGTCGACCACGCCCGTCAACGTGGCGAGCTCCCGCGCGCGACCCACCAGGGGGCCGTGGGTCCGCATCCCGATCGCCGACTGCGCCGCGTCCTGCGAACGCCGCTCGCCGACGAGGCGGAACGCGGGCACAGGCTCGGACTTTCCCTTCAGCGAGAGTGGCTCGAGCGGCTCGAAGTCGAACCGCTGTCCTGCCAGGCGGTACGTCGCCTCTGCCACATAGGTCTCGCCCGGCGGCGCGGCGGACTCCAGACGCTGCGCGAGGATCACCGAGTCGCCGAGGACGGCGTAGTCGAGCCGGACCTGTCCGCCGATCATGCGCGCGATCCCATGCCCGGTGCTGACGCCGACATGGAGCGTCAGGCCCGCCGCCTCGTCTCCGATGCGCTGGCAGACGCGCCCGAGCTCGCGGTGCATCTCGAGCGCGGCCAGCAGCGCCCTGGCGGCGTCGTCCTCGTGGCTGACCGGCGCCCCGAAGAGGGCCAGGAGGGCGTCGCCCGCGAACTTCTCGACGAAGCCGCCGTAGCGGCCGACGATCTCCGCCATGGTGTTGATGATCGGATCGATGACCCCCAGGAGCTCCTCCGCGTCGAGCCGCTCCGCGAGCGGCGTGAACCCGGAGAGGTCAGCGAAGAGAGAGGTGACGAGCCGCCGTTCCTCGGTGAGCTGACGCCCGGACTCGATCATCCGGTCCGCGACCTGCCCGGCGACGAAGCTCCGGATCACCTCGTCACTCGGTGCGCCGCTCCCCTCCGGCGTGACCCGCATCGGCTGGGCACGAGGCGGCTCGGCGGGCGGGCGCGCCTCGCCCGCCGCGGCGCGCGGTGTGCCGCAGTGGCCGCAGAAGCGCATCCTCTCCGGGTTCTCGCCGCCGCACGCGGCGCAGTGCCAGACGCTCACGCGGGCATGGTATGGCGGCCGAACAACGCCGATAGAATGGCGCCCGCCCACCGCGAGGTCAGCCACGCGTGTTCTACGTCCAGCGCGGCCAGGTGCCGCACAAGCGCCACACTCAGTTCCGAAAGCCGGACGGCAGCCTCTACGCGGAGGAGCTGTTCGGCGTGGAGGGCTTCGCCGGGCGCTCCTCGCTGCTCTACCACCACACCCCACCGACGCAGGCGCACGCGATCGAGAAGGTGCGCGACGTCGGGCTGGAGGGATGGAGCGACGAGCCGCACCGCCACTACCTGGTCAACACGAAGGAGGTGGAGCCACGCGGCGACGCAATCACCGGTCGCCTGCCGCTCTTCTTCAACGCCGACGTGGTGTTCGGCGTCGTCCGCCCGGCCGAGCCGATGGCCCGCTACTACCGGAACGGCGAGGGCGACGAGATGTACTTCGTCCACGAGGGGACGGGGACGCTGGAGACGATCTTCGGCCCGATCCCCTGCGGGCCCGGCGACTACCTCGTCATCCCGATCGGCACGACGTACCGGGTCGTGCCCGACGCCGGCTCCGCGCAGCGGATGCTGTGGCTCGAGTGCCCGAGCGAGATCGAGCCGCCGAAGCGGTATCGCAACGACTACGGCCAGCTGCTGGAGCACTCGCCCTACTACCAGCGCGACATCCGCCCGCCGGGCGAGATGGCGCCGCTCACCGAGGACGGCGACTTCGTGGTGGAGGTGAAGACCCGCGGTCGGGTGACGGCCTACCACTACCGTCACCACCCGTTCGACCTGGTCGGCTGGGACGGTTACCTGTGGCCGTTCGCCTTCAACATCGGCGACTTCGAGCCGATCACCGGGCGCATCCACCAGCCCCCGCCGGTGCACCTCACCTTCCAGCCGCGCAACTTCGTCGTCTGCTCCTTCGTGCCGCGCAAGTTCGACTACCACCCGCTCGCCATCCCGGCGCCGTACAACCACTCCAACATCAACAGCGACGAGGTCATCTACTACGTGGCGGGGAACTTCATGAGCCGCCGCGGGGTGGACATCGCCAGCTTCACGGTCCACCCGGCCGGCATTGCCCACGGACCGCATCCCGGGACCGTCGAGGCGAGCATCGGCAAGGAGGCAACCGAGGAGCTGGCGGTAATGATCGACACGTTCCACCCGCTCCATCTCACCCGCCAGGCGCACGAGCTCGAGGACGAGCGATACCCGTACTCCTGGGTCCCGCCCGAGGACTCGGCCGAGCACGCGCGCGAGCTCTCCGAGCGTGGCCCCGAGGCCTTCCCCGACTGAGGCCGATGCCGACCCGCCGGCGCCGGGAGCGAGTGTGGGGCGGTTCAGAGATTGCAGGAGCACCGGGCCAGAACGACGGAGGCTGAGGCCGATGACCGATCCGACCGCGGTCCCCATCAACATCTTCGAGAACGAGCGCGAGGTGGTCGTCACCGCGCCGATGCCCGGCGTCGCGCCGGAGGACATCAGCATCGACGTCTCGCCGAGCGGCCAGCTCACCGTGCGGGCGCGTCAGCACGGCCCCGGGCAGGAGCGGATCGAGTACCTCCTCCGCGAATGGAGCTACGGTCCGTTCGAACGCACCGTGGAGCTGCCCCGCGCGGTCGACGCCATGCGTGCCAATCTCACGTACGGCAACGGCGTGCTCACCGTGGTCCTGCCCAAGACCGATGCGGTGGCGGCCGCGAGCGGCCTGACTGTCGACCGCACCGGCCACACCCGGGGGACGGCCATGGGACACACGGGGTCGCGTGGCGGCGCCCCGGCCGATTGATCCTCTACTTCCTTCGCCACGGCCGGGCGGAGGATGCGCGCGCGGGCGATGACGAGGGGCGCCGACTGAGCGCCGAGGGCGCGGCGCAGCTGCGCGCCGCCTCGGCCATCTGGCGCCGGCTGAACCTGCGCCCAGACGTGGTCGTCAGCTCGCCGCTGCCGCGGGCGCGTGAGACGGCGCGAATCTTCTGCGAGGCGCTCGGCGTCGCCCAGCCGCGGACCGACGACGACCTCCGCCCGGGGGCCGGCTGGCCGCACTTCGCGCGGGCGCTCGCCCGCCATCCCGACGCCCGGCGGGTGGCGTTCGTCGGGCACGAGCCGGACCTGTCCGCGGCGATCTCCGAGGTGACCGGGGCGTCGTCGGTCCGCATGCGCCCGGGCGGCCTCGCCTGTGTCGAGTTCTACGGCGTCCCGGAGCCGGCGGGCGGCGAGATCGCGTGGCTCATCGATCCCGACCTGTACGCCGGCGAGCCGACAGGGTGACGAACGAGCCGAGTGCTCCGCCGGCCGGCTTGCGACGGTAGACCTGGTGGACTGGGCGCTGCGCCTGGAGGCCGGCGATAGACTGGCCCGGTGACGGCCCTGCCCGGCGCCCGCGACGGCCGCATCGAGCTGCGCACGCTCCTCCTGTGCGACTACGCCCTGACCGCCCAGGACGGCAAGATCAGCGCTGTCGGCGTATTCAGCCAGATCAACGTCGCCCGGCTGCCGGCCGTCCACGGCCGCTGCTTCATCGTCGCGATGCTCGAGGCCGAGCCCGGCCCGTACGAGGTCAGCTTCGGGGTGGTCGGACCGTCGGGGCGGAGCACGCTCGAGCGCCCGCCACGGCTCCGCATCGAGGTGCCGCCGGCCGCGACGACGGCGAACATCCTCGCAGAGCTGCGCGGCCTGCGCGTGGAGGAGATCGGGCGCCATCGGCTCGAGGTCCGGGTCGGTGAGCGACTGCTCGGCAGCACGCCGTTCATCGTCAACCTCCGGCTGACGCAGCAGCGCCCGGCCACCGCCTGAGCGTCGGCGAGCACCGCGGGGTGGCCGCCTACTCCCGCAGGTTGGTCCCCATCGCGTGATAGCCGCCGTCGACGTGGATCAGCTCGCCGCTCGTCATCGGCGCCCAATCGCTGAGGAGGAAGGCGACCATCTGCCCGACCGCGGTGGCGTCGTTGATGTTCCACGCCAGCGGAGCGCGCTTGGTCCAGTGGCCGGCCAGCTCGTCGAAGCCCGGGATGCTCTTGCCGGCCATGGTGCGGACCGGACCCGCGGACACGGTGTTGACCCGGATGCCGTGCTGTCCGAGGTCGCGGGCCAGGTAACGCGTGATCGCCTCCAGGCCGGCCTTGGCGACCCCCATCCAGTCGTACAGGGGCCACGCGAAGCGCCCGTCGAAGTCGAGGCTGACGACCGACGCGCCGCCATCGGCGCCGGCGACCTTGAGCGGGTCGAGCAGGCCGACGGTGAGCGCCTTGAGCGAGTAGGCCGACGTCTGGAAGGCGGTCGCGACGCTGTCCCAGGAGGTGTTCAGGAAGTTGCCACCGAGCGCGTCCTGGGGGGCGAAGCCGATGGCGTGGACGGCGCCGTCCAGGCGTCCCCAGCGCTCCATCACCGCCCGCGAGACGGCGTCGATGTGCTCCGCGTTGTTCACGTCGAGCTCGAGCACGTCGGGGACCGGGTCGAGCCTGCGCGCGACGCGCTCGGTCAGGCTCCGCGCGCGGCCGAACGAGGTGAGCACGATCTCGGCGCCCGCCTGCTGGGCGACGCGCGCGATGGCGTACGCGATCGAGTCGTCGGTGAGGACGCCGGTGACGAGCACCTTCTTCCCGTCGAGGAGCATGGCGGAGCGCCTCCTGCGAGCCGATGGACCGGCCGATTGTAGGGCCGGCCGCCGAGCGCGCGGCCGCGGCGCATACTGGCCGGCATGCAGAATGATGTGCTGGTGCGCCTCTTCGAGCACAACAACTGGGCCAACGACACGATGCTCGCGGCGTGCGGCGGGCTGAGCGATGAGCAGCTCGCCGTTGCCGTGCCGGGCACGTACGGCCCCCTCGGTCAGATCCTCATCCACCTCGCCCGTGCCCAGGGAGGCTACCTCCGGCGGCTGACCGATTGGACACCGGGACCGGAGCACCGACTCGAGTACGAGGAGCCGTTCCCCGGCGTCGAGCGGGTACTCGCTCACCTCCGCTTCACCGGGCAGGGCCTCGTCGACGTGGCCTCCGAGTTCGACGCGACGCGCGTCCTCGAGTTCGAGTACGAGGGTGAGATCCAGCGGCTGCCCGCCTGGGTGGTCCTGCTCCAGGCGCCGCACCACGCCACGGAGCACCGCCAGCAGGTGGCCACCGCGCTCACTCACCTCGGCCTCGAGCCGCCGGAGCCCGATCTGTGGGCCTACGAGGAGGCGCTGCGCCGATGATGGTGCGCCTCTACGACTACGAGGTGCCGGCCGCCGACCCGTCCGCCGGAGTACCGAACCTGCGCGATGAGCTGGCCGGCTTGCCGGCAGACGAGCGCAAGGCGCTGCTCACCGGGCTCTTCCGACCGGAGCGCATCCCCGGCACGATGGAACGGCTCTCGACGCTCGTCGAGGACGTCGACACGAGCTTCAGCGACCTGCTGACCCTGCTCGACAACGGGTCGCGCACGCGGCGGTTCGTGGCGATCGACGAGGCCAGGGCGATCCTGGATCGGCACCTGCCACCCGCGACCGTGGTCGGCGAGCGGGAGTGGGACGTGGCCCGGCTGCACGAGCCGTACGGCGACGGCACCTACCACGGCAAGCTGCTGAAGCGCGCTCGCAAGCAGCTGCGCAGCGTGTCGAACCGCGACGCACTGACCACGCCGTTCCTCTTCCGAAGGAGCTGGTGAGCGGCCCGTGAGCCGACGGGCCGGGCGCCGGCGGCGCCCGTACGCCGCGCCTCTCCCGCCGCGCCGTTCGTGGGCAGCGCGCGCGGTCATCGTCGTCACGGTCCTGCTCCTCGTGCTCGGGACGCTGGCCTTCGTCTTCGCCACGCAGTGAGCCCTGGCCGACCGCCCGGGCGGAGGCCTAGAGCGTCTCGGTCAGCAGGGCGTGCAGGTGCCAGAGCAGCTTCCACAGCTCGGGTGCGGCGGCGAGCGGGTCGAGGTCGTCGGGCTGCACGTGGTCGAACAGCCGGAACTCGGTGTGGCGCTCGAGCAGCCCGCCCGGCTCCAGGGCGGACTCGAGGTGGCGTGACTCGACGAACGGCACGTGGTGATCGTCGCGCTCGTGCATCAGCCAGACCGGCGACCGCAGCGCGGCGACCCGGCTCTCCGGCGAGATGGCGTCGATGAATGTCAGCGTCTCGGCCGGCAGCGCCGCGATGGCGGCCCGCCCCTCGGCCTCCGAGCGGGCGGTCAGCAGGTCGTGGACGGCGCGCGCCGCGTCGGTGACGAGCGAGTCGCGCAGGTCGGGATCGGGATCGGGCCGCTGGCCCGCCAGCACGGGCTCCGAGAGCGCCCGCGCGAGACGCGCGCGGTCGCCCTCGTCCGGCACGGTGCCCAGCACGAACGCCAGGAAGACCTCGCGCGCCAGCGGCGTCGGCGTCCAGGGCACCGGCTCGCCGTCGAGCTGGTACTCGTGGGCGGCGACGGAGGCGAGATAGCGCTCGGCGTCACCGTACGCCCCGAACGCATTCACCCAAGCGACCCGCTCCGCGATCCGCGGATCCGCCGCCGCGAGCAGGGACAGCGACCCACCGACGCTGAAGCCGACGATGCCGACGCGATCCGGGTCGACCTCCGGCCGGCCGGCGAGGAGCTCCCACGCCTGCACCACGCCGTCGATCTCGCCCACCTCAAGGCGCCCCTCCAGCAGCGTCCGGGAATCGGGGACGAGCACCGCCACCCCGGTACGGGCCAGCCCGTCGGCCACCCGCTCGATGGACGGGTGGTTGCGTCCCAGGTTGTTGACGCCGAAGACGAGGAGCATCGCGCCCGCCCGACGCTCCGCCGACGCCCAGCCGGGCAGCCACAGCTCGGCGAGATCCTCGGCGCCGTCGGCCGCGACCCGGTACGGCACCGACGAGCGCCGCGGCGCGTCGCTCAGCAGCTGGAGCGGGCGGATCGGCGCGTCGAAGAGGCTGGGGATTAGGATCGCCGTCTGCAGCGCGACCCGCGAAGGCTCCCAGGCGAGCAGCGCGCCGCCGAGCACGACGAGCACCACCAGGACCCGGAGCAGCCGCCTACCCACGCACCGATGCTAGCCGCCGGACGGAGACTGGCAGCGGCGGCCGCCTGGCGAACGCCGGGGGTCAGCCTGCCGTCTACTCCGACTGCGCCTGGCCGCCGCTGCTCCCGAGCAGCGCGTTGCGCTCGATCTGCAGCCGCAGCCGGTAGAGCACGTTCCACTCGTCGCTCTTGAGGTCGGCGGAGTCGATGCGCTCCTGGAGCCGGTCGAGCGCCGCCACGAGGCGCCGCCGCTCTCCGTTCTGGCTGACCGTCTCGTGGAGCTTCTTCAGCTCGTCCTCGAGCTCACGGCTGGCCTCGCTCCAGGTGAGATATGCATCGCCGAACGCCATCTGCTTCTCGATCGCCGCGCGCGCCGGGTGCACCCGGTCGCGGGGGCCGAGGATCCCGATGTTCGTGGCGTAGACGTAGATCTGCAGGCCGTCGGCCGCGATCCGGGCGGGCCTGCCGCGCACCACCCCGCCGAGGAGGTGCTTTACCGCGAAGCCGACGGTGAGCAGCGGCCAGGAGACCGGCCCGCGCAGCTCCTCGCCGCGCGCGTCCTCGACGCCCATGGTGCGCAGGGCGCGCCCGACCGTCTCGACGAGCTCGTCGTCGGCGGCGCTCGGCGAGAGGATGAGCGGCACCTGGAGGAGCTTCTCCTTGCGCATCACGCGTCGCACGGTGAGGACCGGGGCCATGACCACCATCTGCAGCACGGCCAAGCCGAGGGCCGCCGCCGCGGGGTAGCTGACCGGGACGCGGCTCAGCCAGCGCCGCCAGGACCGCCCCTCGTCGAACCCGGCGAATTCGACGACGGCGGGCAGCACGGGCGGGATGAGGACGATCGCCGCGGCGAGGCCGGCCACTGTCAGACGGTCCACCTCGAAGTTGCGCGGCACGATGCGCATCTCGTCGGCGATCGCTCCGACGAGAAGCGGCACCCCGAACCCGAGCGTCACCACCACCCAGCCGAGCGACACCAGGGAGAGGACCGCCAGCACCCGCCCCTTGTCGCCGGGAACCTGCCCGAAGTAGAGCGCCGTCGCCCAGCCGAGCGCGAAGCCGGCTGATCGGGAGATCGCCTGCCACGCCACGAGAAGGACCACCGGCAGGAACGGCACGCCTCACTCCGAAGCAGAGACTGTGCCGTGGGCTGTCGCCCTCGACGCCCCGCGTGCGCACGCGCACCGCCCTCGGTTCGTGCCGAGGGATCGCGGTCGCCGGCAGCCTCGGCCCCTCGGGTCAGTCGAGCCGGAGCGGCCGGACCGTCATCGTCTCTGCCACGCGCCCCTCCCATTGATCGCGCGGCGCGTCGCAGTACAGCTCGATCTCGTTGCCGTCGGGGTCGACGGTGTAGAGGCTCCTGCTCACGCCGTGGTCCGCCGTGCCGCGCAGGAGGCCGCGCTCCGACAGGACGGCATGTGCGGCCTTGACCGCCTCCCAATCAGGCAGCTGGATGGCGAGGTGATAGAGCCCGACGGCGGTCGGCAGCGGCGATGGCGCGGAGTCGCCGACGCGCAGCAAACCGATGTCGTGGTGGTTCTCGCCGGTCGCGGTGAGGAAGATCATGACGTTGCTCATCGCCCCCGCCACGCGGAAGCCGAGCAGGTCGCGGTAGAACCCGAGCGAGCGGTCGAGGTCACGGACCTTCAGCACCACGTGCCCAACGCGTACCGGGTTCAACATGCGCCGATGCTACCGCCTTTGGCGATGGCACGGCGACGCCTGCTCCTACGGCAGCCCCAGCTTCTCCCGGCAGGCGGGCCATGGCTGGAAGCCGCGCGCCGCGTACAGCCGCTCGGCCACGGTGATCTGCTCCTCCCGGGTCGCCTGGTGTGGGTACTCGGCGAAGTCGCCACCCCCGTAGGCGTGCCACGTCGAGTAGTCGAACTGGAGCCCACCGTAGTAGCCGTTCCCGGTGTTAATCGACCAGTTGCCGCCCGACTCGCACTGAGCCAGGCGATCCCAGACGCTCTCGTCCAGGACGAATGGCGCCACGGTGGCGGACGACGAGGCCGGAGCGGCGGGAGGCGGCGGCGGCGCGGCGGCCACGACCGGCGCGGGTGGCGGAGGCGGTGGAGGCGTCGGGGTCGGGGTGGGGATCGGGGTGGGGACCGGCGTCGGGATCG
>DATADA010000215.1:0-6995 GCA_036258775.1 Candidatus Limnocylindria bacterium
AGCGAAGTCTTCTGGGAGCCCGATGGCGAGGCTCGCCTCGCCGAGCGGCTGGCCGAGGCGGAGGAGCGCGGCGCCGATCTCGCCCTGCTGCCCGAGCTGCCGCTCCACCCGTGGCGACCCGCGACCAGGGAGCCCGTCGACGACGATGCGGAGCAGGAGGGCGGGCCGCGGACGCGGGTCATGGCCGAGGCGGCGCGCCAGGCGCGCATCGGGCTGGTGGGCGGGATCATCCACGGCGACCGGGGCACCGGCCGGCGCACGAGCCGCACCCTGCTCTTCGATGCGGCCGGAGAGGTGGTCGGGCGCTACGAGAAGCTGCATCTCCCCGAGGAGGCGGGATTCTGGGAGACGAGCCACTACGAGCCGGGAGAGGAGCGGCCGCGGCGGATCGACGCCTTCGGCGTGCCGGTCGGCGTGCAGGTCTGCTCCGACGTCAACCGTCCCGAGGGCAGCCATCTCCTCGGCGGCGAGGGAGCGGCCGCGATCCTCGTCCCGCGGGCGACCGAGGAGCGCACCTATCCCCGCTGGAAGCTCGTCTTCCGTGCCAATGCCCTGACGAGCTGCGCGTACGTGCTGAGCGTCAACCGACCACATCCCGAAGGGGAAGCGCTGCTGGGCGGCCCGAGCGTCGCGATCGACCCCAACGGGGAGGTGCTTGTCGAGACGACCGAACCGATCGCCCTGGTCACCATCGACGCCCGGGTCGTGGACGAGGCCCGGCGCTCGTATCCGGGCTACCTCCCCGTCCGGGCGCGCCTGTACGCCGAGGCCTGGACGGAGCTCGCCGGGCGAGACGGCTGACCGCTCGACGGCTGGCCGCCCACTGGGCCTGATCGGCGGATGCCTAACCCTCGGCGAGCTCGAACCGTCCGACCGCGATCACCTCGCCCTCGCGAAGCACGCGCAGCTCGTACTGCCCGGCGCCCCACGCCTCCAGCAGCTGCACGGCGTCGCAGCAGATGAAGCCGGCCTGCGCCGAGTTCGGGTCGACGCCGAGCGTGTTGCCTTCCGCGGGCTGCACCTCCTCGGGGTCCGCCCCCTCGCGCAGCCGCACGACCTGCTCGGCGATCTGTGGCACCCCGAACGGCTCCTGCATGGTGACGGCATGGGCGAAGGTCTCGCCGGGCGTGAAGACGTCGTCGGGCTCGACGATCATGAGCTGGCCGTCGAGTCCGTGGCCGAACGCGACCGTGCCGGGTGGCGGCGGGGTCGGGGCCGGCGTCGCGGCGGGGGTGGCGGTCGGGACGGCTGGGACCGAGCCGGTCGGCTGCGGCACGAGGCTCAGGTCCGGTGAGCCGATGAGGCTGGGGAGCGGCGACTGGCCCGCGATCCCGCTGGGGTTGGCGTTCGCCAGGAAGGCGCCGAGCAGGACCGCGCCTGCTATGGCCGCGAGCGCCGCCAGCATCGAGATGAGCGAGTCGCGGTCGGTCGGGATCGGTCCGCTCGGTACGGTAGCGGTGTGCCCCGGGCGAAGGGGCGCTCCACAGTTGCGACACACCTGCGCCCACGGCGGGTTGCTGCGGCCGCAGTTAAAGCACTCCAGGCTCTCGCCGGTCATTGCGGGCGGTCATCCCTCCGGGCAGGGGCCGGCCGTCGCGGCCTCGGGCGTAAGGTGGCCGCCGGCCGTGAGTGACCGACGGCCCGGTGGCCGACCGCGGTACCGGCCGACCGCGGGGCATTGTACCGACCGCGCAGGGCCGAGTTCCGCGCCGCATCCGCGCGACGGACCTACGGCGCCGGCTGCTCCTCGTCGTCGGGGCCGAGGATGCGCGGTCGCCCCTCCTCCCAGACGAGCTCGTCGAGCCACATCGAGCGGGCGCTGAAGTCGTCGTCCCAGGCGTGGTAGAGCACCCACGTCGAGCCGTCCGGCGCCTCGACGATCGACTGGTGGCCGGGACCGCGGGCATCGGTCGGGTCGGGATCGTCGGGCGTGCGCAGGATCGGGTTCTCGACCCCGTCCTCGTACGGACCGCTCACCGCTTCCGACGTCGCGTAGCCGACCGCGTAGGAGGCGCTGTCGAAGAAGCTGGCCGAGAAG
Organism: Candidatus Limnocylindria bacterium; assembly: GCA_036258775.1. Lineage (GTDB taxonomy): Bacteria > Chloroflexota > Limnocylindria > QHBO01 > QHBO01 > DATADA01. The sequence goes on from DATADA010000215.1 coordinate 2,039, forward strand.
AACAGGTAGTAGGTGGCGTCTCGGAGCACGAGGGTCGGCGCCTCGACGACGCCGCCCTCCCAGGCGGCATCGCTCACCGCCAGGGTGTCGATAGGCTCGCCTGCCAGCTCGAGGCCGTCGGGCGTGAGCGGCGCGATCCAGATGTGCGTCGGGAGGTTGCAGCAGTTGCCGTCGTTCTTCCACAGCAGGTATCGCGTGCCGTCCGCGTCCTGGAACGGGGAAGCGTCGATCGAGCCGCCCTCCTCGCCCTGGCACACCAGCGGACGCTCACGCGCGTCGACGAATGGCCCCTCCGGCGAATCGGCGACCCCGACCGAGATGCACTGCGCGGCCTTGATGTCCGGCCTGCGCGTGTTCGTGTCGCCGATGGTGTAGTACATGACGTAGCCGGCGTCGGTCTGCCAGACCTCCGGGGCCCAGATGTCGGCCGTGCCCCAGGCGGGCGGCTGGCGCAGCGCATCGGGTCCGGGATCCCACTCGACGAGATCCGTCGACGAGGCGGTCTGGACGTGCTCGATACCGTTGGTCGTGGCGTACGCGTAGTAGGTATCGTCGTCCTTCATCACGCCCGGGTCCGGGAAGTTGATCGTGTACACCGGGTTGCGGAAGGTCGGGCCGGCGAACACGCTCTCCGTCGGGCTCGGCGCGGTCTCGGATGCCCGGCCGCTCGGCTGCTGGTCGCCCGATCCGCCCGCGCACGCGGCGATGAGCACCAGCCCGACCACAGCGAAGCGGGCGCGACGAGGCACGAGGCGCCTCATCGCAGGCCGGATGCCAGCGCCGCCAGGCGGCCGCGCAGCCGAAGCCGGCACCGCGGCACAGAGCCTGCTCGGTATGGCGGGCATGGACCGCCGAGATGCGGAGCAGGACGTCCTGGAGACGCGCGATCGGTACCTCGACAAGGTGCAGTCGGCCGCGAACGGCGGCGCCAGCGAGACCCTGGTGGATGACTACCGGATCGAGGCGCTGACCAGGCTCGACGACGTGCAGGCCGGCATCGCGGCGGAGAGCGATGATGGACTCCAGGAGCTGGTCGAGTCGACCCGACGCGAGGTCAACGGCCAGACGTGGTGAGCCTCCAACGGTCGGTGGAACAGGGCATCCGACGGACGATTCAGGGCAGCGCAGGGAGACGCCGATGCGTACGTTGTTCGCGAGTGTGAGTGGCAAGGAGCGCGGCGTCGTCGTGGTCGAGCCGGTGCCCGACATCGAGGAGGGCCGCGCCGGCGGCGCCCCGACCCACTACGCCTACGCCTTCCGGGCGAGCGCGGAGTCGAAGGAGCCCGGCGAGACGCGCGGCCCGTACGAGACGCTCGAAGATGCGGTCGCCGGGGCGCAGCAACGGTTCGGAACCGGCCTCGCCGAGTTCCAGCCAGTCCCGCTCGGCGCCGATCCGTGGGAGTACGCCCGGAGCCATAGCCGGACGTAGTTCACGGGCCGCGGCGGCGACCCGTGAAGGGATCTGCGTCAGGGAGCGCGCGAGCTCAGCTGCGCCGTCCGAGGCACTCGTCGCAGAACGAGGACTCCGGGATCGGATCGGCCGGGCGGCCCCGCTCGCGTCCCGGCGTACGGCCGCACAGCGGCAGCCCACCGCCGTCCACGATATGGACCTTCGTGAAATGCCGATCCGGATACCGCCAGGTCAGGTAGCCGCCCCCGGTGCGCTGCGCGTTGGCGCGTGTCATCCTTCCCTCAAGCTGCCCTTCGCCGCCTGTCGACGTCACGCCGACTGAATCTTCACGGCCCGGTCACCCTTCGGGGTACGCTCCGCCTCGAACGTGACCTGCTCGCCGCCAACCAGACGGTCGAACTCAACCGACTCCGGGAGCTCGTCCCGGTGGAAGAAGTACTCCTTCCCATTGTCGCCCCTGATGAAGCCGAAGCCCCGCTCGGCGATGACGCGCTTGATCGTTCCAGTGGCCAATTCTCGACCCTCGTTCTCTTCTCGACTCGGATGACTCGGCGCCGGCCGGCTCGAGAAGGAACCAACGACCAAGCGGGTGCCCGCGGGAACGGGGACGCTCATTGTACCACAGGCCAGAATGGGACGATCGGCCCATGCTTGGGCGTAAGCACGGTCCCGTACGGGATGGACAGCATCTCCCCGAAGGCGTAGGGTTGCGTCCTCCCACGGGAGGATAGTCGGTCGGGGAAGCTCGGGCCTCGGCCGGCTTTCGACGCCTCCGCGTCGCTCCCATTCAGGCGCTCTGCGCCTCACCGACCGCCGATCGCCGATGCACCGCGTCTGACCGGCGACCCGCGACCGTGAGCCCCTCAAGCCTCACCGTGGCGCTGTTGCGGGCCGGCACCCCGAAAGTCGTGCGGCCCCTTGACCGCGCGACATCCCGGGAGGATCGTGGCGGGAGTACTGCCCGAGAAGTACTCATGGCGCGGCGCCCGAGCGACAACGCCAAACGTCATGCCGAGCGGTCGATGCACCGCGGCCTGCCCGCGCGGGCGGAATCCCGCTTCCGCGTCCTCTACCACGCGGGGCTGGGCGAGTACGTCTTCGTGGACACCTGGACGGAACCCACTCCGCGAGACGTCTTCTTCGCGACCCGACGCGAGGCGACCGGCGCGTAGCCGGGCCGCCTTCGGTCCAACGGGCTAGCGAGGGGCCAGCCCGACCCGATCCAGCTCCGCCCTCGCCAGGCGAGAGTGACGCCTGGCGTACCAGTCCCCGAGCGGATCCGGCGAATACGCCAGCAGCTCGTCGTACTCGAGCCGATACAGCGCACGCGACGCAAGGACGGCCTCCACGTCCTCCTGCGAGACGTGATCGGATCGGCCGGTCCCGCGACGAATGACCCGCGCCGCGGCGTTGAGCCGGCGCCAGCGGGCGATGCGCCATGGCAGGTAGCGATTCAGCCAGGGCGTCAGTGCGAGCGCGACCACCATCAGGCCGAGCAGGGCGGCGACGATGAGCAGCAGCCGCTCGAGGTTCGTGCCGAACTCGATCATCGGCGCGGCCGCGCCGGCGATGGTGCCGCGCACGCCACCTGCGGCTCCCTCACCGACGAGCGGGATCTCCTCGAGCGCTTCGCCCATTCGCGTGCCGGCCGCGCGCAGGTTCTCTCCCCCGTCGCGAATGAGTCGGCCCGACGCGGCGAGCTCGGCCAGCGCGCTGTACAGCCGGGCGCCGAGATAGAGCCAGAGCGCGACCCAGACGAACGTCGTCACATCGGCCAGGACTTCGCGTGTCCGCGCCCCGCGCGGCTCGCTCCAGATCAGCACCGCTCGTCCTCCAGCTTCCGGGGCCGTGGTTCACGACCGGGTAGCGGCAGATTGTCGGCCGCCGCGCCACCGCTCACCAATTCGGGGCCGGGGCGGCTCTGACTATGCTGGCGCCATGGTGGCGTGGCGGATCGGGCTCCTGGCGCTCGCCCTGGCCGCCGCGAGCGGGTGCGCGACCGAGCCCGCTCCGTCGCTTCTCCTGCCGACCGCCGCGGACGAAGGTCGACCGGGCCGGGATGGTCGACTTCCCACCGGGACGCCCCCCGCCATCCCGCGGCCGACCGTGGCCGGGGAGCTGGATCGCCAGATGGCCGACTCGGAGGAGCTGCGCGAACAGCGCGAGGCGCTGGTCGAGGGCGCGATCGCATCGGCCGTCGAGGACGAGCGGATCGTCGACGCCTTCCGGACGGTGCCGCGGCACGCATTCGTCCCGACCGACGTGCTGGAGAGGGCATACGCCGACTTCGCGCTGCCGATCGAGGCCGGCCAGACCATCTCGCAGCCCTCGCTCGTGGCGATGATGACCGAGCTGGTCCAGATCGAGCCCGGCGAGCGGGTGCTGGAGGTCGGCACCGGGTCGGGCTTCCAGGCGGCGATCCTGCGCCAGCTGACCGACGAGGTGTACAGCGTCGAGATCATCCCGGAGCTGAGCGGCATCGCGAGCACCGTCCTGGAGCGGCTCGGGTACGGCGACATCCGCCTCGAGCGGCGGGACGGATACCTGGGCTGGCCGGAGGCCGCGCCGTTCGACGCGATCGTCGTCACCGCGGCCCCGGATCACCTGCCACGGCCGCTGGTCGACCAGCTCAGCCCGGATGGCGGCCGGATGGTGATACCGATCGGGCCGGTCGGCGACGTCCAGACGCTGTGGCTCGTGACGCGCAACGGTGAGGACGTCGCCATGGAGGAGGTCGTCCCGGTTCGCTTCGTGCCCCTCACGCGCGAGGAGCCGTGAGCAGGGCGACGGCATAGAAGCCGGCGCCGACCCAGAGCACCGCCCCGAGCCCGAACGACAGTGACAGCAGCACGGCCAGCACTCCGGCGATGACCGATGCGCTGCCGTTCGCCGCCCACGCCCACGGCACCATGGCCGGGTGGGCGCCGAGCGCCGCGATGCCCCGCGCGAACGGCACGCCCATGAAGACCGCCAGTGGAGCGATTGCCGCGGTCACGCCGATGAGCCGGACGGGGAGCGACTGGCCGAGCAGGGCCTGCGCGACTGCGCCGCTCGTGAGCGCGCCGAGGGCCGCCAGGGCGACCGCCGCCGCGAGCGACGCGCGCCACGGCATGCGCGACGACGCGAGGCTGCCGATCCCCGATGCCAGCAGCACGCCCCCGATCACCGCGGCCAGCGCGAGAGCCGGCTGGCCGAGGACGAGGATCGCGCGCTGAACGAGCGCGATCTCGACCAGCAGGAAGGCGAGGCCGAGGGCGGTGAAGTACACGAGGGTCCGGGCGGCGCGGCCGGCACCGACCTCGCCGAGCGAGGCGCGGAATCGACGCGCGAGGGCGACCGGCGCGAGCACGAACGCGACGGCTGCGACGACCGCGAAGGCGAGCAGCGCGAGCAGCACGAAGTAGCCGCTGCCGCCGAACGGCTGCCATCGGCGCCCGAGGTTCTCGAGGACGTCCGGCGTCTGGTCCCAGCGAAAGAAGTGGAAGAAGAACGGCCGATCGTCGGTGGGCGGCGTGATGTCGAACTCCGAGCGCGCGTAGAACGCCT
>DATADA010000216.1:0-2800 GCA_036258775.1 Candidatus Limnocylindria bacterium
GCTCCCGGGCAGGCCGCGCACGACGGTCTCGTCGAGGACGGCGCGGTACGGGTCGAGCGCCATCGCCAGCCGCTCGCGGACCTCGTCGCTCTCCTCGACGGCGACGCCCACCGGCGCCGCGTCGCGCTCGGCCAGCACCTCCGCGTACCATGGGGAGCGCCGGGCATAGCGCGCCGCCTCGCGCTCCAGGCGCTCGCGCGCTCCGGGGCCGAGCGCGACCCGCACGTATGCCGCCACCGTCGGCGCCGGCCGCCCCGCGGTGGCCGCTCCGCTCGCGACCCGCTCGCGCGCCCACTCGATCCGGTCGGGCCGGGCCCAGTTCAGCAGGACCAGGTCGGCGATCTCGCCCGCCAGCCGGCACATCCGCGGGCCGACCGCCGCGACCGCGATCGGCTGTCCGGGAAGCAGCGCGCGGAGCCCGGCCACGCCGGCACGGACGAGGGCCAGCGATCGCGACGCGCCGCTGCCGACGCCGATCACGAGGCGATCGAGCGGCAGCCCGGAGCGCTCGAGGTCGTCGGCGATCGCCTCCGGCGTGCGATCGGAGAGGGCTGCCACGCCGATTGCCAGACCGAGCGTCCTCGGCGCGGCGCCGAGCGGCGCCAGCGCGGCCGCGGCCGAGCGCCCGCGGGTGTCGTTCGTCCACAGCGTCGCGTAACCCAGCCGCTCGACGGAGCCCCCGAGCGCCGCGAGCCACGGGCGAGGGCCGGCGGTGATCCCGAACGACAGTCGTCCCGTGCCCGCCCGTTCCATCGGTCGAGAGGTTTGCACATCGGGCGTAGGCTGGAGGGACGAACCGACCCGACCACGTCGGGCGCGTGGCCCGACGGCCGAGCCGGCACCAGGCAGGAGGTGTCGAGATGCGTGCGTTCATCGTTCAGCTCGAGAATCGCCGGGGGATGCTCGCCGAGTGCCTCGCGACGATCGCAGAGCGGGGGATCAACCTGACGTCGGTCGGCGGCGCGGCGAGCGGCGAGCGCGGCGCCATCGCGCTGCTGACCGACGACGAGGGCGGCCTGCGCGGCGCGCTGGACGGCGGCGGGGTGGGCTACGAGGAGGCTGAGGCCGTGACCGTCTCGCTCGAGGATCGGCCCGGAACCCTGGCCGACGCGGCGCGCCGCCTCGGCGACGCCGGGGTCAACATCAGCGCCGTCGTGCCGACCGGCATGGGCGACGGGCGGGTCAGCCTCGCCATGGCCGTCGACGATGCCGACGGCGCGCGACGCGCGCTCGCCGAACTGGCCGGCAGTGCCGCCGGAATGGGCTGAGGGCGGGGCTGGAGTCGAGGTGAGCGGCGGTCAGCGGGTGATCGGGCCGAGCGCCGACCGGCCGATGTCCGGCCGGTCGGTGACGAAGCCCCACAGGCCGCCGGCCGCCAGCTGCACCATCCGATCCGGATCGTTCACGACATAGCACCCGACCTGGCGCCCGTACGCGATCGCCTCCGCCAGCCTGGGGGCCGGGTCGAGCCCGAGATCCCCATCCCAGGGGTGCACGCCGAGGTGGCCGTGGCCGACCGCGTACGCGAGCCCGGTCGCGAAGTCGGCGAACGGCACGAGCAGCAGCCCGGTGGGGATCCGTGGCGCCAGCTGACGCGCCCGGTCGATCGCCGCCTCGTAGAAGCTGATGAGACTGATGCGCCCCTCCCGGCCCGCGGGATGACCGGCGACCAGCGCCGCCGCGACCTCGACCGCCGCGGGCGCCTTGACCTCGATGACCAGCCCCGTGCCATCCGGGAGCCAGTCCAGCACCTCGGTGAGGCTCGGGACGCGGACGTCGCGGTCGCGGAAGGGGAAGTCGCCGCCCTCCCCGGCGAACCGCGCGCCCGCATCGGCGGCGCGGATGTCGTCCATCTCCAGCGACGCGACCTGCCCACCGCGGTCCGTCGTCCGGTCGAGGTCCGGATCGTGGATGACCGCGAGCTGACCGTCGGCGGTGAGGTGGATGTCGAGCTCGATCGCATCGGCGCCCTGCCGTAGCGCCAGCTCGAAGGCGGGCATGGTGTTCTCGGGAGCCATCACCGACGCGCCGCGGTGAGCGACGACGAGCGTCACCGCGGACCTCCGGCCGGTGGCACGATGGCGGGCTCGAGTCCAGCCGTCGCAGCGGTCAGCTCGCCGTCGCGGATCGGGCGCCCCTCCGGCACACGTCGCACGATGACGATCCCGACCAGCATCAGGACGAGCAGCGAGGCGATCGCCCACTGGTACGCGACGCGCCCCATGCCGGGGAGCAGGGCTTCGACGATCGTGCCGTACAGGAACGGGCCGACCACCGCGCTGAACTTCCCGACGAGGCCGTAGAGGCCGAGCATCGCCCCGACCCGGTCGGCGGGGGCCAGCCGCAGGAGCAGGAGGCGATCGGTGACGCCGACGCCGCCCAGTCCCGCGCCGAGGAGCGCGCCCGCCACGAGGAAGGGGATCGGCTCGGGGACCGACGCGACCACGATGAGACCGACGACCCAGGTGCCGAGGACGACGAGGAGCGTCCGGCGCGGTCCCCAGCGGTCCGCCAGCGCGCCCCAGCCGAACGAGGCAAGCACCGCCACCACGGTGAGCAGCAGCAGCACCTGGAGCGCCACTCCCTCGGTGAAGCCGATGGCGTGGACCGCGAACGCGGCCATGACCACGATGGCGGTGTTGATCGGGTCGCTGTAGAAGAAGCGCGCCACGATGAAGCGCAGCAGGCCAGGGTGGCGGCGCGCCTCGCGCACGGTGCCCGCCAGCTCGGCCCACGACGCGGCCGTCTCGCGCAGGTCGAAGCGCCCGGGACGCGGCAGCTCGCGCAGCCGGACGAAGAG
>DATADA010000217.1:0-7596 GCA_036258775.1 Candidatus Limnocylindria bacterium
AGCTCGTCGGCGATCTGCCGGGCCCGGGCCGCATCCTCCTCGATGATCACGACCTCGTGCCCTGCCGCGAGCAGCTCCTTGGTGAGGTAGTAGCCGACGTTCCCGCCGCCGATGACCACGACGTACATGGTCAGCTGCCCGGCTGGAGCGCCGGCCCGCGTGAGCCGCCAGCCGCGCGCGACTCCGACTGAGCCGGCGCCTCGTCCGCATCCGCGGCGGCGATGGCGGCCCTCACCCGGGTGTCGGCCCTCGAGCCGGGCACCGGCGCGCCGCGCAGCGGCTCGGCCGTCGGCGCCTCGACGAAGCCGTTGGTCGCCTCGGCGCCGTGCTGCGCCGCGGTGATCAGCGCGTCCGAGAGGATGACGGTGCGGCAGATCGTCTCGAGGCCGAGCGTTCGGTACGCCTCCGCACGGAGCGGGTCGTTGATCTTCGCGATCGCGCGCGGGACGCCGAACTGGTGCTTGCCGAGTTGTGCCGCCAGCGCGTTGCGGTTGTCGCCCTCGGTGAGGGCCATGAGGATGTCCGCCTGCTCGGCGCCCGCCGCGCGCAGGACGTCCTCGTCGGTTCCCGAGCCACGCACCGTGTTCCCGGCGAAGTTGGCGGGCAGCCGGGCGAACGAGCGCGGGTTGTGGTCGATGACCGTGACGTGCTCGCCGCGCTGGTCGAGCTCCGCGGCGGTACGGGCGCCGACGCGGCCGCAGCCGATGACGATGACTCTCATGGAGTGTGTGCGAGCTCCTTCGTTTGATGGCGGAGGCACCAGACCGGCGCGGTCGAGTTGCGCATCACGTACGGCACGGTCCGCCCGGCGTCCCACTGCCCGCCGAAGCGCATCTTGTAGGGTAGCCCCATCACGATCAGCTCGGCGCCGAGCTCGTTGGCGTCGTCCACGATCGCCGGGCCGGCGGCGCGCGCCTGCACGACCGAGGTCCGTGCCCGGACGCCGTGCTCGGCCAGGAACGACTCCGCTCGCTCGAGGATCTGGTCGGCGCGCGCCACGGCCGCCTCGTCCTGGGCGTCGAGCTGCCGGTCGAACGGCACCTCGATGACGTGGAGCAGTGACGCCTCGCCCTCGGCGCCGCCGAGCAGGAGGCTGGTGAGCCCCAGCGCGTCGGCGTCCACGTCGCTGCCACGGAGCGGCACGAGGATGCGTGCGAAGCTGAACTGGGCGGGCCGTTTCTCGTGCCGCCGGAAGATCATCGCCCGCCTATCGTACGGCCGGCGCGGCGGCGAGTGGCCGCGAGCGCGGCGCGTGCCGCGGGCTCGCCGCCGTCAGCGGCCATATGCCAGACGCAGTGAGAGCCGCGGCGGCAGCCCCTCCTGCTGCATCAGCCGCTGAGTGCGCGCGACGTCGTAGCCGACCCGCCGGAACTCGGCGGTTCCGGTCTGCGGGTCGAGGAGCAGGTAGGAGGCGGCGGGGTTGCCGTCGCGGGGCTGGCCGACGCTGCCCGGGTTCACCAGGCTGCGCACCGCGTCGATCCGGATCGGGTCGTCGGGCGTGGCGGGGACGACGTCGATGCGGGCCGCTCCATCGGCCCGGAAGACGATCGGGACGTGGGTGTGGCCGAAGAGGCAGAGGCGGGTCTCGAAGGCATCCAGGTTGGCCGCGGCGACGCCCGGCGTGAGGATGTACTCCCACACGGGGTCGCGTGGCGAGCCATGCACGGCGGTCAAGTCCCCCTCGCGCCGCATCTCCGGCAATGCCGCCAGGTAGGCGCGCGCGTTCGGATCGATCACGTCCGCCGTCCAGTGGATCGCCTCGGCGGCGTCCGGGTTGAAGTGCCGCGTATCGACCGTGCCGATGGCGGCGCCGTCGTGGTTGCCCATCACGCTGCGAGCCCCCATCTCCTGCAGCGCCCGAATCACCTCGTTCGGCTGCGGTCCGTAGCCGACGATGTCGCCGAGGACCCATACCTCGTCCACCTCGGGCATGTCGGCGCGGACGGCATCGAGGGCGGCGAGGTTGCTGTGGATGTCCGACAGGACCGCGACCCGCACGGCGGCGAGTGTAGCGCGCGTCGGGGCTCAGGCCAGCGGGCGGCGGGCCGGCTCACCCGGGCGCCGGGGGAAGCGCGACGGCGTCGCGCGGCGCTTCCTGACGATCACGAACCGGTGGCCACCCAGCGCCGGCACGCCGGCCGGCTCGATGCGGGGCCGGTCGCCGCCGAGCAGCCGGATGGCGGCCGTCCCGGCGAGGACCTCGGGGTCGTCCGCGGCGAGCGGCCCCTTCCACGCCAGCAGCACGCCGCCCTGCTTCAGCAGGGGCAGCGCGTACTCGGCGAGAACCGGCAACGCGGCGCAGGCGCGGGCGGTGGCCACGGTGTACCGCTCACGATGGACCGGGTCACGGCCGAGCTCCTCGGCCCGCCCCGTCGCCACCGTGACGTTGCCGAGGCCGAGCGCCGTGACGAAGCCGCGCAGCTCAGCCGCCTTCTTGCCGACCGACTCGACGAGCGTCCAGCGCAGCTCGCGCCGCACCAGCGCGAGCGGGATGGCGGGCACGCCACCGCCTGATCCCAGGTCGACCACGTCGCCGGGTGAGCAGCGGTCGAGAAGGGGGAGGGCGGCCAGCGAGTCGAGCAGGTGGTCGCGCGCGACGGCCTCGGGTTCGGTGACTCGAGTCAGGTTCAGGCGCTGGTTGGCGTCCAGCAGGGCGGCCACGTAGCGCTCCATCGCGACGGCGTACCCGGCGGGCAGGATCGCCGAGAGGACGGGCAGAGCCGCGACGTGCTGCTCGAGGTGAACGCGAGCGAGGGCGGCCGCTGCCGCCGAATCGGCCCTGGAAATAGGAGTGCTCCCGGCGACGGCCTTTCGGTCTTCCCCCGGCCCGGCGGCGTCGCGGCCGGCTCTCGCATCGGCCCCGCGCGGTCCGGGGTTACCGTACTCGGGCGCCCCAGAAGCAGGATCCGAACCGTACCAGCGGCCCCTCCGACGCACAACGCGCTTTTCCACGAACCGTGCCCGTCATGCCCGGAATGTGGATAACCAGCGCGGCTATACTCGGCTTCGATGTCGCGTTCGGCCGTCAGGCCGCCTACGATCGGGGGCACGTGGCGGCGCCCGTAGCCGCTGGCTCGCCGGCCCGGTTCGCTCATGACAGCGAGGCGGAGCTGGCCCGGATCCTCGACTACTACCAGGTCCGATGGCGATACGAACCAGACGTCTTCCCCATCTCCTGGAACGCCGACGGCTCGGTCGTCGAGTGTTTCGCGCCGGACTTCTACCTGCCGGAGCTCGACCTCTACGTCGAGCTGACGACGCTGAAGCAGTCGCTGGTCCGGAAGAAGAACCGCAAGTTGCGGCTGCTTCGCCAGCTCTACCCCGACGTGCGGGTGAAGCTCTTCTACGCGCGTGACTTCAAGGCGCTGATGCTCAAGTACGGCCGGCTCGGCTTTCTCGCCAACGGAGCCGCCGGGGACGGGGCCGGCGGGGACGGGGCCGCCGGGGACGGGGCTGCCGAGGCTGCCGGGGCCGGCGGCACAGGTGGCGCGCCGGTGGACGGCGCCGTGTGACGCCGCTCGGCACCGCCACGGTCCACGACGACGTCGAGCAGGTCCTCGTCGACGCCGAGGCGATCGCGCGCAGGGTGGCGGAGCTGGGCGCCGAGCTGAACGGCGACTACGCCGGGCGGCATCCCATCTTCGTCAGCGTGCTGAAGGGGTCGATCGTCTTCCTGGCCGATCTCATGCGCGCGGTCGACCTGCCGGTGAGCATCGACCTGATGGAGGTGTCGAGCTACGGGTCGGGCACCGAAACGAGCGGGCAGGTGCGGATCCTCAAGGACCTGTCGAGCTCGATCGAGGGACGCGACGTCGTCGTGGTCGAGGACATCATCGACACCGGGCTGACCCTGAACTACCTGCTCGGCTACCTGCGCGACCGGCAGCCGGCGTCGCTGCGCGTGTGCTGCCTGCTCGACAAGCCGGCCCGCCGGTTGACCGACATCGCGATCGAGTACCGCGGCTTCACGATCCCCGACCGCTTCGTGGTCGGCTACGGGCTCGACTACGCCGAGCGGTACCGCAACCTGCCGTACGTCGGCGTGCTGCGGCCGTCGGTCTACGGCGCCAGCCCGCCCGAGGGCTGACGTCCCTTCGACTCACCGAGCGTCGGACGACGCTCGTCCCGATCCTCCTCGCAGGGAGGCGTATGCGGCCGCCGCGAGGCCGAGCACCGAGAGCGCAAGGGCCGCCCAGTAGAGCGGGCCGAGGTGCATCTCGTGGAAGCCGCGCGGGCCGCGGTAGGCGTCGAGGACGCCGGGGAGGAGCGGTGCGGCCAGCGACAGGGCGCACACCATGGCGAAGGCCAGCCACGCCCGGGTGAGCGGAAGCGAGCCGCCGGTCCGCCGCGCGGCGAGCCATGCGCCCGCGGCGGCAAGCCCGGCGAGCGCCGCCGCCGCCAGGCCGACCGGGATCCACGGCGCCACGAGGATCGACCAGGCGGGCGCGTCGTGGACGATGCGGGCGAAGCCGTTGCCGACCACGTCACGGACGCTGCGCGCCCAGAGCGGGAGGGGCGACAGCGCCAGCGTGCCGGCGGCCGCCAGCACGCCGACGGCTGCCGCTCCCTGGAGGCGACCCAGGGCGGGGAGCGCGCGCGAGGTTGGGCCGCGGGCGGTATCGGCCGCCGACGTCACGGCAGGATGACCCGCGAGAGCAGGACCCAGCCGGCGAGCACGAGCAGGAAGAGGGCGGCGAGGACGAGCATCGGGCGCAGGTCGGGCCGGTACTCGCCGGCTCCGCGGTCGGGGCGTCGTGGTGTGGCCATCGCTCAGATCTCGCCGAGGTAGGCCTGCCGGACCTGCTCGTTGGCGGCGAGGTTGGTCGCCGTGTCGGCGAGGATGATCGAGCCGGTCTGCAGCACGTAGCCGCGGTGCGCCACGTTGAGCGCCATCATCGCGTTCTGCTCGACGAGCAGGATCGTCGTCCCCTGCGCGTTGATGTCGCTGATGATGCTGAAGATCTGCTCGGTCAGGATCGGCGACAGGCCCATCGACGGCTCATCGAGGAGCAGCACCCGCGGACGTGACATGAGCGCCCTGCCGATCGCCAGCATCTGCTGCTCACCCCCGGAGAGGGTGCCCGCCTTCTGGCCGCGCCGCTCTCTGAGCCGCGGGAAGAGCTCGAAGACGCGGGCGAAGTCGTCGGCCAGCGGTCCCTTCTCGCGCGTGAACGCCCCGAGCTCCAGGTTCTCGTAGACGGTCATCCGGCCGAACACGCCGCGGCCCTCCGGCGCCTGGCTCACCCCGAGCTTGACAATGGCGTGCGCGGGAAGGTCGTGGATCGGGCGTCCGTCGAGCTCCACCGCCCCGCGGCGGGCACGCAGGATCCCGCTGATCGTCCGCAGCGTCGTCGACTTGCCGGCGCCGTTGGAGCCGATGAGCGTCACGATCTCGCCGGCGTCGACGTGCATCGTCACGCCCTTGAGCGCCTGGATCGACCCATAGAAGGCGTCGACCTCGACCAGCTCGAGGACCCGCCTGCCGGCGGTCCGCGGGTCAGTCGCCGGGGCCTGCTCGGCGGCGGGCGGCGACAGGCGGGCGTCGGTCGTCATGCGTGCGCCTGCTTGCCGAGGTACGCCTCGATGACGCGCTCGTTGCGCCGGATCTCGTCGGGCGTTCCCTCGGCGATCTTCTCCCCGTAGTCCAGCACCGTGATCCGCTCGCTCACGCCCATGACGACCTTCATGTCATGCTCGATGAGCAGGATCGAGAGGCCGAGCTCGTCGCGCAGCCGGTCGATGAGCTGCGTCATCTGCCGCGTCTCGAGCGGGTTCATCCCGGCCGTCGGCTCGTCGAGCAGGAGCAGCTTCGGCTGCGACGCGAGGGCGCGTGCGATCTCGAGCCGCCGCTGGTCGCCGTACGGCAGGTTCTTGGCGAGGTCGGACGCGTAGCGACGCGACAGCCCGACCATGTCGAGCATCTCGAAGGCCATGCGGCGCGCGTCCTCCTCCTCGCGCCGCACCCCGCCGAGGCCGAGGATGGCGTGCCACCACTGCGCGTGCATGCGGACGTGGTGCCCGACCAGCACGTTGCCGAGCACGGTCATGTTCTGGAAGAGCCGGATGTTCTGGTAGGTCCGCGCCATGCCGAGCTCCGCGATGGCATGCGGCGCCAGGCCGATCAGATTCGTGCCGTCGAACGTCACCGTCCCGGCGGTCGGCTCGTAGAGCCCGGTCAGCTGGTTGAAGAACGTCGTCTTGCCGGCGCCGTTCGGTCCGATCAGCGACACGATGGCGCGCCGCGGGATCTCGAAGTCGACGTCACGGTTCGCGACCAGCCCGCCGAACTGCTTCGTCAGGCCGCGCACCTCGAGGATCAGCTCCCGCGAGCCGGCGGCCTCCGGGCCGCGCGGCTCAGCACTCGCCCGCGGCGTGCGGGTCTCGGTCTCGGCAGCCTGCGTCATCGGTGGTCCCTCAGTCCGACAGCGGCCCGCGGGTGACGACCGGTCCGGCTGCCAGCTCGAGCTCGCCCTCCGCCATCGCGAGCTGCTCCTGCTCCTCCTCCTCGGTCACCTCGTGCAGCTCCTCGCGCCGGATGCGGCTCGGGAAGAGGCCCTCGGGGCGCAGGATCATCATCGCCACCAGCACGGCGCCGTACACGAGCAGCCGGTACTGCTCGAACTCGCGGAGCAGCTCCGGCAGCCCGATGAGCAGCAGCGCGCCGACCACCACGCCCGGGATGTTGCCCATCCCGCCCAGGATGATGATCGCCAGGGTGGTGATGCTGACCAGGATGTTGAAGGTGTTCGGGAAGACCGACCCGAGCTGCACCGCGAACAGCGCGCCGCCCAGGCAGCCGAGCGTCGCGCCGAGCGCGAAGGCGAGCAGCTTGTAGTTGGTGGTGTTGACGCCGGTCGCCTCGGCGACCTGCTCGTCCTCGCGCATGGCGTTCCAGGCGCGCCCGGTGCGCGAGTTGGCGAGGCGCCACGCCACGAAGGCGGCAAGCGCGCAGAACATCAGCACCGGGTAGAAGAAGTGGGTCGGCTCGGTGAGCTGGCCCCACAGCTCGAAATCGCTGAAGTCGATCTTGACGAAGTACATGTCGGGGATGCGGACGATCCCCTGCGCGCCGCCGACCCAGGGCTCCAGCGCGTCCGACAGGAACAGGACGCGGGCGATCTCGCCGAATCCGAGCGTGACGATGGCGAGGTAGTCGCCCCGCAGCCGAAGCACCGGCGCCCCGATCAGGATGCCGACGATCCCCGCCACGATCATCACCACCGGCAGCGCCAGCCAGAAGCCCCACACCCCGAAGGTCTCGCTGAATGCGCCGTCGATCACCGAGGCCGGCGACAGGAGCAGCGCGGCGGTGTACGCGCCGACGGCGTAGAACGCGACGTAGCCGAGGTCGAGCAGGCCCGCGTACCCGACCACGATGTTCAACCCGAGCGCGAGGAGCAGCGCGAAGCCCACCTGCACCAGCACCAGGCTGACGAAGCCACCGGTGAGCTGCGGCAGCACGAGCACCAGGGCGAAGGCCGCCACGATGAGGGCCACGCTCACCGGCCGGCGCTGCTCGCTCGGCATCTCGCGGAACGAGCGGCGCGCGCCCGCCCCGCCTCGCGTCCACGCCGACGACAGGAGCCCCGCACCGAA
>DATADA010000218.1:0-2365 GCA_036258775.1 Candidatus Limnocylindria bacterium
TGCCACGGCGCGACCCGCGAGGGCGACGCCGACCTGGTGCCGATCGAGATGGGCGGCGGCTTCGACGTGATGATGAAGATCAAGCGCGCGCTCGACCCGAACAACATCATGAACCCAGGCAAGTACGAGCTCGACCGCGCCTACGGCGGGGACGGGAGGGTCTTCCGATGATCGGCTTCCGACTGGCGGCGCAGCGGCCCCCGGAGCCCAGGCGCGTAACGGAGGACGTGGTCATGCGCTTCGACCACATCTTCGAGGTCGACCCCGACAAGATGCGGATCATCGCCCAGCAGGAGATGCCGGCCTGGGACACGCTCCGCATCGTCGACTCCCGCTGGGAGCACCTGGCCTGGATGCACGACCACTGGGCCGATCACGTGCTCACCGCCGAGGAGCTCGGCGAGGGCGGCCCGCACCCCGACGGCTGACGTCCGGCGCGCCGCACCGAGCACAATTCCGACTCCTCCGCCGGTAGTTCGCTTTGACGAACCTCCGGCGTCAGGGTAGCCTAACTCGCCGGCGGGCCGACGAACACGCGGCCCCGAGCACAGCGCCGCACAGGAGACGGAATTGGACATCGGATTTCTCACGGCCGGCCTGCTCACGGGCCTTCGCGAGGGAGTCGAGGCCGCCCTCATCGTCAGCATCATCCTCGCCTACCTGGTGAAGACGGGTAACGCTCGGCACTTCGGGAAGATCTGGCTCGGCAGCGGCGCGGCGATCGCGGTCAGCATCGGCGTCGGCGTCCTGCTCTTCGTCACCATCGGCGGCATGGAGGAGCCCGGCGAGCAGATCTTCGAGGGACTGGCCATGCTGCTCGCGGCCGCGGTCGTCACCTGGATGCTCTTCTGGATGCGGCGCCAGGCGGCGAGCGTGCGAAACGAGCTCCAGCAGGGCGTCGACCGCGCGCTGTCCGAGGGGACGCTGTGGGGATTGACGATCCTGGCCTTCACAGCCGTCATCCGAGAGGGAATCGAGACGGCGCTCTTCCTGCTCGGGCAGGTGACCGCCGCGACGCAGGCGGACGCCGGCGCCATGCCGACGCTGCTCGGCGCCCTGGTCGGCATCCTCATCGCGGTGGTCATCGGCTATGGGTTCTACCGCGGCGCGCGCGTGCTGAATCTCCGGACCTTCTTCACCTGGACCGGGATCGCCCTGATCTTCATCGCCGCCGGCCTGCTGAGCCACGCGGTGCACGAGTTCATCGAGGTCGCCGAGTTCTACGGCATCAGCCTGCCTCTCACCGCGACGGCGTTCGACATCAGCGCCGTGCTGCCGCACGAGGAGAACGTCCTCGGCCAGCTGCTGCGGGCGCTGTTCGGCTACAGCAGCCAGCCGGAGTGGCTGACCTTCCTCGCCTGGCTCGCGTACCTCGCGGTCGTCCTGTGGATGTACACCCGGCCGGTGTCGCCGATCCAGGTGCAGGCCCGGTCCGAGACGAAGGTCGCCAGGGCCTGACGTCGATCGCCCTGCCGGACGCGGCGCCGCGTCGGCGGCGTCGCGTCAGGTGGCGCTGACGCCGGCGAAGTCGAGCACCTGCCGCCAGGCGTCGGTCGACGCCTCGGCGTGCTCGGCGGCGCGCCGGTCGAAAAACGAGTGCGGAGCGCCCTCGTAGACGACCGTCCGGCGGCGGACCCCGGCGGCATCCAGGGCGCGGTCGAAGGTGGCGACGGCGTCGGCGGGGATGCCGGGGTCGCCGCCGCCGTACAGGACCAGGACCGGGCAGCCGAACTCACGCGCCCGGTCCGCCGGCGCCGGGAGTCCGCTGCGGTGCTCCCCCACGGGCCACGGGTAGAAGCCGATGACGCCGCTGAGGCCGTGACCGGCGGCCGCCTGCAGCAGGCTCATCCGACCGCCGACGCAGAACCCGAGCGTGAACGTCCGCTCCACGCGTCCGCTCTCGCCGAAGCGGAGGTGCGCGAGGGCGGCGGCCACGTCGGCCGCCACGCCGTCGGCGGTGAGCTGCCGGACGTGCGGCTCCGGATCGAAGCCCTCGCCTCGTCGCTCTCCGCCGGCCGTCCTCCCGTAGGGATCGATCGCCACGGCGTGCACGCCCGCCTCCGCCAGCCGCAGGGCAAGCTCCTCGTAGTAGGCGTGCAGGCCCCGCACGTCGGGCAGGACGACGATCGCCGCACCGGACGGCCGCTCGGCGCGCGCCGCGAAGGCGGCGAGCCGGTTGCCGTCGGCGGCCGTCAGGACGAGCCTCGACGAGTCGAGGGCACCACCCGCGACGGGCGGCAGCGGTGGTCGAGCGTCAGCGTCGAAGCACATGCGTCCTCACTTCACTCTCCGCTCTCCCCGGGCAGGACCGGTGCCACCGGAGCCCGCGCGCGTCCGCGGCGGTCAGCCGAGCAGCGGGAAGTTG
>DATADA010000219.1:0-1867 GCA_036258775.1 Candidatus Limnocylindria bacterium
CAGCACGAGCACCAGGGCGAAGGCCGCCACGATGAGGGCCACGCTCACCGGCCGGCGCTGCTCGCTCGGCATCTCGCGGAACGAGCGGCGCGCGCCCGCCCCGCCTCGCGTCCACGCCGACGACAGGAGCCCCGCACCGAATAGCGTGACCATCGCTCCCATCGGCGTCAGGCCGCCGCCCGAGTAGAGGAAGCGATCGACCGCACCGAGCTCGAGCCGGCCGAGGATCGGGCTCAGCAGCGGCTCCAGGATGGACAGGATGACGGTCGCCGCCAGCGCGGCCAGGATGGCGCTCCGCTCCGGCGCGTTGAGCAGGCGCAGGGCGCCTCCCAGGGTCGCCAGGACCGTGCCGGCGACGACGAGGAGCAGCCCTCCGGTCACCGGGCCGGCGTCGAACGTGAGGAAGTCGGCGAGGCGCTGGTTGAGGGCGACGAACACGCCGTTGAGATCGACGGTGCCCACGAGGGCCGCGAACGCCGCCATGACGCTGCCCGCCACGGCGCCGGCCACCGCCGCGGCGGTCAACAGCCGACCGGCCGAAGCGCCCGCACGAGCGTAGCGGTTGCCGAGGTACATCCCGGCCACGAACGGGCACGCGGCGAGCATCAGGTGGCCGATGCTGACCACGTCCGTCACGGCGGGCCGGGCCTGGAAGGCGGCGACCAGCCCGACCGTGGCGAGGTAGACCGCCGCGGCTCCCGCGATGGCGCCTGCGGTGAGCGAGCGCCGCATCCAGCCGCTGCGCATCGGTCAGACGCTCTCCCTGCGGCCGAGCAGGCCGGTCGGCCTGAAGACGAGCACGAGCACGAGCACGCTGAAGGCGACGACGTCGCGCAGCTGGTTGGTGGCCGGCACGCCGACGCCGAGCAGGAGCAGGCTGGGACCGACGTTCTCGAGCAGGCCGAGCGCGACGCCCCCCAGCATGGCCCCCACGATGTTGCCGATCCCGCCGAGGACGGCCGCCGTGAAGGCCTTGATGCCGGGCAGCAGCCCCATGACGAACTCGACGCGGTTGAAGAGGAGCGCGTAGAGCACACCGGCCGCGCCCGCCAGCAGGCCGCCGATGGCGAAGGTGGTCACGATGATGCGGTCGACGTCGATCCCCATCAGTGCGGCGACATCCTTATCCTCGCTGACGGCACGCATGGCGCGGCCTGTCCTCGTCCGCTCCACGAAGTAGTAGAGCGCGAACATGAGGACGACGGCGGCCACGATGGTCACCAGCTCGATGACCCGGAACGAGGCGCCGATGAGGTTGACCCGCCCGGCGAGGAAGTCGATCTCCGGGTACCGGCGCGACTGCGGACCGAAGAAGCCGAGCGCGGTGTACTGCAGGAAGAGCGAGGCGCCGATGGCGGTGATGAGTGGAACCAGCCGCGGGGCCCTGCGCAGCGGCCGGTACGCGATCCGCTCGAGGATCACCGCCACGAGCATGGAGGTCAACATGGCCGCCGCGAAGATGATCACCAAGCCCACGGCGGGGTTCGCGTCGAGCAGTCCGCCCTCGGCTAGGCCGGCGGCGGTGAACATGCCGGCGAAGGCGCCCATCATGAACACCTCGCCGTGCGCGAAGTTGACGATGAAGAGGACGCCGTAGACCAGCGTGTAGCCGAGGGCGATGAGGGCGTAGATCGCGCCGAGCGAGAGGCCCGAGCCGGCCAGCCGGAGCCAGTCATCGGTGTCGAGCCGGCCGGAGGAGATCGTCGCCCACGAGCCGAACAGGACCCCGACCAGGACCGCGATCCGCAGCGCCCACAGGACAGCTCCCACCAGGGAGAAGCGTTCCGGCCGACTCAGCATCCCGCTACCTCAGCACCGGCGGCCAACGCATCATCGCGGAAACGTGCGTGCGGGTGAACCCCGAAGG
>DATADA010000220.1:0-9008 GCA_036258775.1 Candidatus Limnocylindria bacterium
GGCGAAGAAGACGGCCCAGGTGTTCTCAGGCAGCTTCATCGTCTCCTCGACGACCCCGGTGTTGAGGTTGCGACGGACCAGCGCGACGGGCGTTTCCTGCCAGAGGGTCCCGTCGACCACGAATACAGGCGACGGCCGGCCGATGCTCAGGTGGCTGTCGCGAACCCGGTCGACGATTTCATTCGTCTCAGGATCGATTCCGAGCATCGTGATCGGATAGCCGCCCGATGGCGACGGGGCACTGCCCAGCGACGCTGGTGCCCTCGGCACGAGCGCGTATGCCCCCATCGCGGCGGCGATGATGACGGTGACCGCCGCCAGCGCGACCGCCAGCGGCGGCACGGCCGCTTCGCGCCGCTGGTCCCCGAGCCGCGCATTCAGTGCCCTGGGACCAAGCGGTCGCGGCAACGCCACGCCGTCGACATCGGCGACCCGGTACAGGGTCCAGCGGCCTGGGACGCCCTTCAGCTCCGTGTCGGCCATTGGCGCGAAGGAGATCCCGCTGCCGACCACCAGGTCGTGCACGGTGCCGGTGACGAGTACCTCGGCGGGGCCGGCCTGCGCCATGACGCGCGCCCCGATGTGCGCGCCGATTCCGCCCAGGCCGCGGCCGATCCGCTCCAGCTCACCGGCATGGACGCCGCAACGCACGTCGAGGCCCAGCGGCTGAACGTCTCTCACGATGCGGGCGGCCGCGTGGACTGCATTCGCCGGGCGGGCAAAGGTCACGAAGAAGCCGTCGCCGGCGGTGTCCTGTTCGTGGCCATGTTGGGCACGGACGTCGCGGCGCACGATGCGCCGGAACTCGCCGAGCAGGTCGCGCCAGCGCCGATCCCCAACCTCTGACGCGATCCGGGTGGAGTCGACGATGTCGAGAAAGAGGACGGTCGCGAGGCGGCGCTCGGGTCGGCGACCTGCCATGCGGGCGAGTATGCTCGCCGCCGTTCGTGCGGGACAAGGCCGCGGCCCGTGGCGGGCACGCGGATTGCGCGACACACCTCGCACCCGCGCGACGACGCGCAGGCCAGCGAGGCGAGGAGCAGCGATGGACGAGAACGCGAGTGATCCGGCGCGCCGGGTCGACGAGCCGAGCCCCGATCAGGAGAAGCCGGAGGTCAGCGACCTCCCGTACGACCCGGAGATGACCGAGCCGGACGAGGGGAACGTCCCCGACACGCAGGACACCGGCGGCAGGGCGAGCGAGAACCCATCCTGATCCGGCGGCGGCCGGGGGCGGCCGCTCGCCAGGTCGTCGCCCGCCGCTCGTCATCCACTGGTGGATGAACCGGGGATCCGGAGGCCGGCGCCAGCGGCTCCTCCCGCCATGCGTGTGCCCTGACTGACGCGTCGGCCGAGAGGACGCTCGGGCGCCGAACCATCCCGTGCTGAATCAGCGCGCCGGGCTCGAGCGAAGACGGCGCACGGCCCCGCCGGTAGCGCGCACCTCCACGGCGGCGTGCCGGCTTGAGCGAGGCGCTACGATGTCCGCCGCCATCGGCCAGCGGGCGGACCTCGCCCCGCTCCCATTGCGTCAGAAGGGTGGAGGCACCTTCAATGCGGAGACCTCTCCTGCTCACCACTGGTCTCGTCTTGCTCGCGCTGCTGGTCGCAGCCTGCGGCGGGGCGCCCGCTCCGGCGTCACCCGGCCTCGCAGGCGAGAGTCCCGGCGCGGAGGCCCCGGCCGAGGAGACGCCGACCGAGGAGCCACAGGGCCAGGAGCCGCCCGCCGGGGACGGACGCCTTGCGACTGTCCAGGGCCGCGACCAGCTCATCTGCGGCGTGAACGACGGCCTGCCCGGCTTCGGCTTCCTCGACGAGAACGGCGAGAACGTCGGCTTCGACATCGACTTCTGCCGGGCCATCGCGGCCGCCGTGCTCGGGGACCCGACGAAGGTCGAGTTCCGGCCACTCGACGCGGACGGCCGTCAGCCGGCGATCCAGGGCGGCGAGATCGACGTGCTCATCCGCAACACGACCTGGACCGTGAGCCGCGACGCGACCTGGGGCCTCTTCGCCCCGACCACCTTCTACGACGGCCAGGGCATGATGGTCCGCGAGGCCGACGGCATCACCAGCCTCGAGGACCTCGACGGCGCGACGATCTGCGTGCAGACCGGCACGACGACCGAGCTGAACCTGGCCGACGTATTCAGCGCCCGCGGCATCGACTTCACGCCGGCGCCGTTCGGCGACGACACCCAGACGTACGACGCTTACGACGAGGGCAGCTGCGATGCGGTCACGAGCGACCGATCCCAGCTGCTGGCGCAGCGCACCGCGCTGGCGAACCCGGACGAGCACGTCATCCTCGACGAGGTCATGTCCAAGGAGCCGCTCGGACCGGTGGTGCCCTTCGGCGACGAGCAGTGGTTCAACATCGTGAAGTGGACCGTGTTCGCGACGATCGAGGCCGAGGAGCTGGGCATCACCCAGGACAATGTCGGTGAGATGGTGAACAGCGAGAACCCGCTCGTCACCCGCCTGCTCGGCGGCGAGGGTGATCTGGGCCTCGGCCTGGAGCCCGACTGGGTGGTGGACGTCATCACCGCCGTCGGCAACTACGGCGAGATCTACGACCGCAACCTCGGCCCGGGCACGCCGTTCGAGCTCGAGCGCGGCCCGAACGCGCTCTGGACGGATGGGGGCCTGATGTACGCACCGCCCTACCGGTAGACGAGACCTGAGGCCCGGGGCGAGTCACCGATTTCGCCCGGGCCCCGACAACCACCCGCCCGCATGACGGCCGCCTCCACGGTCGACTACCGCCACCGGCGCGTACCGCCGTGGCGCGACATCCGCGTCATCCGCGCGCTCGTCCAGGTCGGGGTGCTTCTTGGCGTCGCGCTGCTGGTGGGCTACCTCGTCAACAACCTGACTACGGCCATGGCCGAGCGGGGATTCTCGGTCAACTTCGACTTCCTTGGCCGCCGGGCCGGGTTCGAGATCGGCGAGAGCCCCGTCCCGTACAGCGCCTCCGACACGTACGCGCAGGCCTTCCTGGTCGGCGTGCTGAACACGCTCTTCGTGAGCTTCGTCGGGATCATCCTCGCCACCGTGCTCGGCGTGATCATCGGCGTCGCGCGGCTGTCGCCGAACTGGCTGGTGAGCCGCGTCGCCGCCGGTTACGTCGAGCTGATCCGCAACACCCCGCTGCTGCTCCAGCTGTTCCTGATCTACTTCGTCGTCCTGCTCCAGCTGCCGTCCGTGAGCGAGACGATCGACCTGTTCGGGCTGGTCTTCCTCAACCAGCGCGGGTTCTTCGTCCCCGGCCCGCAGCTGGGTGCCGCTCTCTGGCCATGGCTGGCGATCCTCGCCATCGGCATCGTGGCCGCCATCGGCGGTCCGATAGCGCAGCGACGGCTGGAGGCGCGCGGCCGGCCAGGCTACGGGCTGGGGCCGGTCGGGCTGCTGGTCCTCATCGGTGCGGCGGTGGGCGGCTGGATCCTGCTGGCGCCGATGACCTTCGACATCCCAGAGCGCGGCCGCTTCAACTTCAGCGGCGGCCTGGCGCTGTCTACCGGGTTCACCGCGCTCCTGCTCGGCCTGGTCCTGTACACCGCCGGGTTCATCGCGGAGGTGGTGCGCGGCGGGATCCAGGCCGTGCGCCGCGGCCAGGTCGAGGCGGCCCGCGCGCTGGGCCTCTCCGAGCGGGACACGTTGCGGCTGGTCGTCTTCCCGCAGGCGCTGCGCGTCATCGTCCCGCCGCTAACCAGCCAGTACCTGAACCTGACGAAGAACTCGAGCCTGGCCATCGCGGTCGGCTACCCGGACCTGTTCAAGGTCGGCGAGACGATGGCGAACCAGACCGGGCAGCCCGTCGCCGTGATCGCGCTGGTGATGGCCACGTATCTGGCGATCAGCCTTTTCACCTCGCTGCTCATGAACCTCTACAACCGCCGCGTCCAGGTGCTGGAGCGCTGAGGATGACCGCCGAGGCTCGCCCACCGCCCAGCTCCGCCATCGGTCCGCGGGCGTGGCTCCACCGCAACCTGTTCTCGAGCGTGCCGAGCTCGCTGTCGACGGGCCTCGTCGCCGGGCTGCTGCTGGTCATCGCCCTCCAGGTCGGGGGCTGGGCGCTGACCGAGGCGCGCTGGGACGTCGTGACGCGCAACCTCCGCCTGTTCCTGATCGGCCAGTACCCGACCGACCAGGCCTGGCGCATCTGGCTCAGCCTCGTCTTGCTGTCCGCGCTGACCGGCGTGTCGGCCGCGGCCTTCGGGCGCACGACGCGGGCGCTGGCGATCTCGATGTCCGCCTTCCAGCTGCTGCTCGGGGCCCTAGCGCTGGCATCGCCGCTCGGCGTCGTCCCGGCGGTGGCGCTGCTCGCAAACGCGGTGCTTGTCTGGGTCGGGGTTGGCGTCGGCCGCGCCGTGGCCATCCCGCGCCGGGCGCTCGTGGTGGGCTGGGTCGCCTCGCTGCCGATCACCTTCCTGCTCCTCAACGGCATCGCCGGCACCCCCCTGCCCATCGTCAGCTCGCACCTGTGGGGCGGACTGCTGCTCACCATCCTGCTGGCGACAGTCGGGATCATCGTGTCCTTCCCGCTCGGCGTGCTGCTCGCCCTCGGGCGGCGCAGCGCGATGCCCGCCGTGCGCCTGGTCAGCACGGCCTACATCGAGCTCATCCGGGCCGTGCCGCTCGTCACGATCCTGTTCATGGCCGACATCATGCTGCCGTTCTTCCTGCCCGGGGAGGTGCGCATCGACCGGGTCACGCGCGCCATGGGCGGGATCGTCCTCTTCTCGGCCGCCTACGTCGCCGAGAACGTGCGCGGCGGCCTCCAGGCGATTCCGTCCGGCCAGCTCGAGGCGGCGCACGCCCTCGGCCTCAACACGCTCCAGACGAACGTCCACATCGTGCTGCCCCAGGCGCTGCGCGCGGTCATCCCGGCCAACGTCGGGCTCTTCATCAGCCTGCTCAAGGACACGACCCTCGTGTCGATCATCGGTCTTGCGGAACTGCTCGGCATCGGCCAGGCGATCCTGGCCCAGCCCGACTCGCTCGGCGCCCACCTGGAGGTCTTCGCCTTCGCCGGCGTCATCTTCTTCGTGCTCTGCTATGCCATGTCCCAGGCCAGTTACCGGCTCGAGAGGGCACTCGGCGTGGGGACGCGATGAGCCGGCCGATGGGGCCGGCGCCTGCCGAGATCATCGTCGCGCGCGACGTGCACAAGTGGTTCGGTCAGCTCCACGTGCTGCGCGGGATCGATCTGACGGTTCGCACCGGCGAGGTGGTGGTGATCTTCGGCGCGTCCGGCTCCGGCAAGTCGACCTTCATCCGGACGATCAATCGCCTCGAGGAGCACCAGCGCGGTCAGATCATCGTGGACGGGATCGAGCTGACGAACGACATCCGCAACATCGCCGCCGTGCGCAGCGAGATCGGGATGGTCTTCCAGTCGTTCAACCTGTTCCCGCACCTGACAGCGCTCCAGAACATTACCCTGGCACCGATGCGGGTGCGGAAGTATCCGCGCCGCGACGCCGAGGAGCTCGCCATGCAGCTGCTCAGGCGGGTCGGCATCCCGGAACAGGCGCACAAGTACCCGGCACAGCTCTCAGGCGGGCAACAGCAGCGGGTCGCGATCGCGCGGGCACTCGCGATGCGGCCGAAGATCATGCTCTTCGACGAGCCGACCTCCGCCCTGGATCCCGAGATGATCAGCGAGGTGCTCGACGTGATGAAGTCGCTCGCGGCGGACCACGGCATGACGATGCTGTGCGTCACGCACGAGATGGGCTTCGCCCGCGCCGTCGCCGACCGGATGGTCTTCTTCGACCACGGCCAGATCGTCGAGCAGGGGCCGCCGCGGCAGATCTTCGAGGCGCCACAGCAGGAGCGGACGCGCAGGTTCCTCTCCCAGATCCTGCACTGAGCCGCCCGACCCGGCGCTCGGCGCACCGCGTGGCGCCCGAAGCCGCCCGCCCCTAGAGGAGCGACGCCAGGCGGTCGAGCGGAAACGGCGGCAGCGCGAGCGGACGCACCGCCAGCCGCATCAGCAGCAACGGTGAGTCGTCGCCGGCGGATCGGTTCGCCTTGAGCTCCCCGCAGCCGGTGCAGCGGTGGATGAGGACCCACTCGCCGCGGCCACGGACCGTGATGGCGATCGGCTCCATCGCCGATCCGCAATCGCCCGACATGGCGCGATCTCCGGGCCGACCGTCGACGTGCCGGCTCCACAGGCATGACGGACAGTGGTTGCGATGCGCGGTGCCTGGCGCATCGGCCGGGACATCGGCGCGGCAGCTCACGCAGCGGAACGAGCGGGGGCCGCGGCGCTCGCGGGGTGAACGGGTACGGTTCAACGCGGGACTCCTCGGGGTGGAGACGGTGGAGGACGACGCATCGCGTCGCGCCATCGGCTCGTGGTCCGGGGGAGCCCGGAAGCGAACGAGCCGGCCCCATCGGGACGGCTCAGCGGCTCACTGCGAAGCAGGCGCGGAGGCTAGAACCCCGATCGGCGGAGGCGCGGCGCGTGGAGCACCGTCGCTGCGGTATCTGCCATGACGCTCCTCCTTCGTGTCGAGTGAGACCCCCTGCCTGGAGCCGCGCGCACTATGCGCCAGCCGCGGCGCGAGGTCAAGGTGGTGCGTCGTGCACGAACCGACCGCGCGAGAACGCGATTCGTACCACCCCGAACCGCACCATACTGCCCCGGACGTCACCACGTCGGCCACATGGTCTCGCCACCGGCCCGGGACGATTTGCTCTCTGCCGAGGTTGGCGGGACCGCCATACGGTCGCCACTCCCGAGCGCGGCAACCACCGGCCTGCAGCTGGAGGAGGGACGACATTGCGCGATACATCGACGTTCACGATTCGGACACTGCGCTCGAGCCGGCTGATCCGGCTCTGCCTCATCGCTCTGCTGCTCGTTCCGTGGAACGCCGGAAACCCGGCGCCGGCCAGGGCAGCCGACCCGCTCACCTGCGCCGGCTATCCGCAGCGGCGGATCTTCCTGGAGAGCCAGAGCTGGTGGAGCGCCAGCACGTCGATCCCGCTCGGCGGCAGGTCCGAGCACGTCCACACCGGCGTCTGCTTCCCGTTCAACCAGACGCTCAGGGGCGTCGTCAGCCTCGACGTCGTGACGAAGATGCACATGGTTCCGGGCTGGTACCTCCGCTTCGTCCGCGTCCAGGCCGCGAGCGACCAGGACGGCGTCAGGACCCTGAGGACGCTGGACATCAAGACGCAGCGCTGCACCACCAACGACTGCACCTTCATCAATCGCATCAGCTTCGACACGTCGAGCCTCGGCGCGGGGCGCTGGGAGTTCCGGGTTCACTCGGAGATTCGAGAGGGTCAGCTGGTGAGCGATCCCGCCAGCCTGGCGACCAACGGCTGGCACGCGTGCGTCCGCCTCTGCTCCGGGGGAAGGACTCCCCAGGCGACCGACTGGCCCGAGGGCCGCGGGTGGTACAAGAACGAGTCGGGATCGGTCAAGGGCTACGTGAATGCCCGCCTCGACCAGTACCCGCCGATCGCGGCCGTGCCCGCAAGGTGGTGCCCCGACGTCCGCACCCTGAAGGGCGCCGGCGACGAGCCCGTCACCCGCTCCTTCGTGAGCATCGACCCCGACTGGCACCGCGGGTACGCCGGCCGGGTGATCTGGAACGCGCCCGGCACGCGTGACGGTCCGCTCTGCATCGACACGACGCGGCTGTCCGACGGCCAGCACAAGCTGTTCATCCGGGCCGATTGGGAGGCCGGCCCACTGGCGGGCGCCTTCGTGGTGCCGTTCAGGGTCGACAACTGACGGCCGTCGCCCTCGCGCGTGCCGGGGGGCGCCATCTGGTGAGACGCGATCCGGTCGCCGGCACCCGGCCCGTCCGGGGGCCGGCGGCCTCACTCGCGACGCGAGAAGAATCGGTGGCCGGCCTCGACCACCCGCCCGGCCGACACCTCGAGGACCCCGAACGAGAAGCGTGGCTCCCGACGGCGGTCCGTCGGCGAGCCGGGATTCATCAGCCACCTACCGTCGCGGTACGCAAGCGCGGGAATGTGGCTGTGACCGTAGAGCACGACCGCGACCTCCCCGGGAGCGAACGCGGCCGCCACACGAGCCGGCGTGCTCCGGCCTCGACCCAGGTGGCCGTGCGTGATGCCGATGCGAACGTCCTCCACCTCCAGGATTCGTCGCGTGCCGTAGCGCGCGTGCAGCTCGGGCGAGTCGTTGTTGCCGGCCACGGCCTCAACCGGCGCCAGCTCTTCGAGCAGGTCGACCACGAACGGCGCGGTCAGGTCGCCGCAGTGGAGGATCAGGCCGATGCGCTCGGCGCGCACGCCTCGCACGAGCGCCGCCGGCAGGGCGCGCCCGAAGCGCGGGAGGTGGGTGTCGGAGACGACGCCGATCCGCATCGCCGCCCGCGGGGAGTGCCGCCGGTCAGGAGCGGGACGGAGAGCGGTGGCGTCGGCGGCGGCCCGCCGGCGTCGGCCTCGGTCGCGCCTGCTCGGTCCTCCGCGCCGGAGGCACGAAGCGCCGGCGACGGAGCTCGGCGTTGGCCGAGGCGATCAGGGGTGGGAAGCGGATGAAGGCCGCCCAGGCGGCCACCGCCATGCCGGGCACGACGACGAGGAGGATGAGGATGAGCGGCACGTGGATGATCGCCAGCAGGGGCACCAGCCCCCAGGTCACGACGATCGACCAGAAGACCCACTCGTGCAGGGTGAGGATGGTCGGATACCGGCGATAGCGGCGCTGCGCGCCGTTGTAGACGAGGATCGCTCCGACCACGATCACGAGCGCGGCCACCCACATCAGTGTGAAGAGGTCCGGGTGGTTGAACGGCGTGAAGGGGTCGAACAGCACGTTCATCCGGCGCGCGAGTCTAGCACGGCGGGCAGGGCCGAACCGCCGCGCGGCGTGGCTATAATCGGTGCCCCGCGGCACCCCCGGCCGCCGCCCAACCAAGCCGCCGCTTCCGCCAAACCGTGAGGTCGCCGTTGCGCGCACTGCTCTCCGTCTCGGACCGCGAGGGGATCGTCGAGCTGGCGAGAGGACTGACCGA
>DATADA010000221.1:0-6914 GCA_036258775.1 Candidatus Limnocylindria bacterium
GCGGCGAAGTCGACCTGGAAGTAGAACGGCTCGAACCGGATCAGCGCGTCGAAGCCGATGAAACCGCGCGCGTTGATCGGCCCGGCGTTGACGATCAGCTCCGTGGCCGCGCCGAACTGGAGCGTGTTCGTGGTGATGGCGAAGTACCCCTCCAGGCGCAGGTAGAGGGGGTCGTTCGGCGCGCCGCGCACCGAAGCGATGCGCGTCAGGCTGGGCGGAAAGACGAGCGGCGCCGGCGACCAGGCGGGATGGAACCCGCCGATGGCGAGCACGACGTACGGATCGGCGCCCCATGACAGCCGGAACGCGGCGCCGCCGGTCAGCTCGAAGATCTCGAGCAGGTGACTGTCGACCAGGACGGCGTCGAACTCCATCACCTGGCGGTTGAAGTCGATCAGGCCGAGGATGTCGACGCGAAGCTGCGCGAGCGGCCGCCCACCGGCCGGGTTCGGCACGCCGGCCCGCGCGGAGCCGAGCAGGATGATCCTGACCAGCGGCAGCTCCACGAAGATGCCGATGTCGAGGCGGACGATCTCCACCCAGCTGAGCTGGAGGGTCGGCCCCACCACCACGATCCCGGCCGCCGGCGGGAAGACGGCGCCGAGATCGGCGATGAGCACCGGCGCGTTCCGGACCGGGTCCTCGGGGGCCAGGATGCGGCCGGCCGTCCCGGTCGCGAAGCGCGCGCGGAGCGCGTCGACGTCGAACCGCCGGTTGAGCGCCAGCAGGCCTCCGATCGAGGAGATCGCGAATCCGAACCCGATCTGGATCGGCGGGAACTCGCCGCGCAGCAGCACGAGCAGGGCGAACCCCTGCTGGCCCCCGGGGAGCCGCGTGTCGAGCAGGCCGATGGCGGTGATGCCGATCACCCCCACGCTCACCTCGAAGACGCCGGCGTACCTGCCGTTCGGCTCGTCGAAGCGGATGAACCCGCCGCCGCGCACCGGCCCGGCCTCGATCGCGAGACCGAGCCCGGTCGGCGGCACGAAGCGGAACTCCAGGTCGACTGGCCCGAGGTTCCCGTCCCGGAACAGGAGGTCGGCCGCGGCGCCCACGCCGTCGACCGAGGCCGCGAAGGGCCCGAGTGCGATCGATCCGGTGGTGGTGGCCTGCAGCGCGAGCGCGGTCGCGTCGAGGCTCAGCAGCAGATCGATCTTCTCGAGGCGGGCCGGGCCGATGTCGACGCCGAGCGGAATCGTGAGCGCCAGGCCGGCCCCGCCGCGGAAGGTCAGCCCGCGCTCCTCGTCGTAGGTGACGCCGAGGTCGAGGTCGAGCGACGTCTCGCCGGCCAGGAAGGAGGCGAGGAACGAGTCGGCGCCGGCGAACGACACCACCAGCCGGCCATCCTCGACGGCCGTGTCGGTCACCGCGCGGGCTCGGACCGTCGTGCCGTCCGCCTCGAAGTGGGCGGCCAACCCGGCCCGGACGGTGCGCGCCTCCAGCCGCGTCCCGCCGGTCTCGCCGAACAGCACGGCGGTGGCGCCGGGGGCCGTGACGCGCTCGACCGCGAAGGTCAGGCGGGCGTCAGCCGCCACCCCGGGCGCGACCGGCGTCATGGTGAGCACCGGCGCGATCCTGAGCCCGCCGCTGACGTTCGCCGCCCCCCGCGCCGTGACACGAACCTGCCACCTGCCACTGCGGCCGATCGGGATCGTCACGTTCGCCCCGGTCAGGTCCCCGACCCCGAGCAGGAGCTCGAGCACGGCCGGCGTCCCGGCCACCTCGCGCAGGACGAGAAGCGCGGCGCGCGGCTCGTGGGCAGCCGGGTCGACGGTGGCGGGCACGCCGAGGGAGTCGAGCATGTCGCGCAAACGCCCGAACAGCAGCGCGTCGTCGACGTCGGCCGCGCCCCAGCCGTACAGCGCCTGGAGGTGCGCCCCGGGATCGTCGACGAGGTCGGCGAGGTGGTCGAAGCGAACGTCGCGACGCGTGTACGTCGGCCGCACGCCGTTCGCCGGCTCGGGGATCGACTCGACCACGCCGAGCAGCGAGAGGGCGCGGGCGAGGCCCGGACGGTAGCCCTCGAAGTAGGCGACGATGAGGTAGTCCACCAGCCGCGCCGGCAGCTCGTCCACGATCGCCTGCAGCTCGGCGGCGATCCCGCCGCGGCGCTCGTACGCCGCCTTGACGGTCGCGCCGACGTCCTTCGCCCTGGTGAACGCATCGCGCGCGTCCGGCAGCAGGTCGCCGAAGGCGGTCGCGACCGCGTCCTCGTTCCCGGACGCGATCGCAGCGACCAGCGCCTCCACCTTCAGGGCGAGCCCGCCGATGGCCGAGGCGGCCGCGCCGACCGCCGCCACGACGTCGGGCGCGTCCCGCACCTCGGGCGGCAGCGGCAGGCCGAGGTCGTTGAAGAGGCGCTCGATCTCCTGCGGGGAGCTGAGCCGCCGGTCGAGCGGCTCCAGGAGGCGCCCGAGCTCGAGCGCGAGCGCCTCGGCGGTCCCGGGCATCAGCTCTTCTCCCCGGACCGCTGCGCCGTCACCGCAACCGGGGGCAGGTCGCCGGTGCGGCGCCTCAGCGCCGCGACGAGCGGGACGAGGGCACGCCGCCGCAGCGCGCGGCCGACACGCGGGTGGGTCGCGGCGTACTGCGCGGCCCGCGGGCCGAGCCGGGCGTACGTCCCGGCGGCGAGGCGCATGGCGGTGCCGCCCGCCCCGCCACGGGCGATGACCCGGTCCCGCCAGCGACGCAGCAGCACGACGTCGCGGTGGAACGGATCGCCATAGACCGCGGACGCCACGAAGCAGGCCGGCTTGGCGACCGCGCCGATCTTCTTCTTGATCGCCTCCTGGCAGACCGCGCAGAAGAGCGCCTGGCCCATCGTCCGCATGCGGCAGTCGAACGCCGGCCGGTACGCGTCGCAGTGGTAGTAGTGCGCCCCCTCGAACAGGCCGATGGTCGTCGCCGATGCCGGGTTCGCCTGCGTGTCGCACCGCGTGCAGTCGCCGTTCTCGGTGGTGGGCACGTCGGTCGCGCTGTCGACCAGGTGCCGCCACTTCAGCGTGGCGCGGTCGCTGACGATCGTCACGTTCGGCTCGCTCGGCTCGGTGGCGGGGTGGTTGTTGCGGTCGGTCTCCCCGCTGTTGCAGCCGGCGTAGTACTCGTACTCGTCGGCGAGCCCGAACGCCGAGTGACCCATCTCGTGGATCGCGATGTCGACCGCGCTCGGAGCAGTCGAGTAGACCGCGACGGTGCCGCCTGACCCGCCGTACTCGGTGTGGTTCACGACCACGAGGATCCCGTCCCATTCGGGGACCTCGGCATTCACGGTGGTGACGACGAGCGCCGCGTCGACCACCAGCAGCCGCCGGATGCCGTTGTTGCAGAACGACGCGTCGAAGTAGGTGCGCGCGCTGGTGGCCGCGCCGGCCGGCGACGAGCCGTCCGCACAGGTGGCCGGGTTGTCGGCGCCGGTCTCGTCGGAGTGCACGTCGAGGCGGTGCACGTTGATCCGCTCCCAGGCCGCGTCGAAGGGAGCGATGCCCTGCAGCGTGCTCGTCAGGCTCGTCACCGCGCTCTCGAAATCGGCCTGCTGGTCCGAGCGGTAGCCGTCGCCGACGACGACCAGGTTCCAGCGGTCCGCATCGGCGCCGTGGTCCACGACCTTCGTCGCGCCGACGACGGTGCCGTCAGACGTTCCCACCGGTACCTTCCGGTGGGGCCTGCCCTCCCTCCCTCAGCCGGAACCGGCCGACCTCCACCGGGCGAGCGCCCGCCTCGTCCGCCATGCCGGGCACGTCGGCCGGCTCCTCGCGACCGAGCAGGACGACCTCGTCGGCCGCGGGATCCTCCGGCACGATCACGGTGAAGACGCCCGCCGCCGGTGGCGACGGGTCGCGGCGGACTCCGCCGGGGAGCGCCGGATCGAAGACTTCGACGTCGCGCCGGATGGCCTGCGGCAGGACCCGCCGGTACGTCGCCGCGTCAGCCGCGGTGCGCAGCTCGGCGACGATGTCGCTGGCGGTCAGCTGGGCGGGAGCCTCGTCGGCGGGCGGGGCCGGCCGGGAGATCGGCTGCCGGTCGATGAGCCGGATGCCGGACGCGTCGTACGCGAAGGTGAGGCGGGTGGCGCGCGCCGGTCGGTCGGGTGTGCCTGGGCCCATGGGGATCCTCGGTGACCTGTGGATCCCCCACCCCGTCGAGACCTGCCCCACCACCCCCGCGCCGTGGCCGGCATCGACCCCAGGGGACGCGCGGTCTCTGCGGGCACTGTGGCGGCCTCCCGGGGCCCGTGTCAAGCCGGATTAATGCGAGGCCACGGCGGGAAGCCGGATCAGGTTCGGACGAGCCGAGCGACCTGCTCCGCGATGACCAGGTCCTCGCGAGCCGTGACACGGAGGACGGCCGGCGGGCCGGGGGCGAGGACCGCATCGCCCCCGTCGGCACGCCCCTGATCGATCGCCGGCACGCCGAGCACGCCGAGCCGGGCGGTGACGTCGGCCGGGATCCGGGCCGAGTGCTCGCCGATGCCACCGGTGAGGACGAGACCGTCGAGCGCCGGAAGGCTGCTTGCCGCGGCGGCGATCCCGGCCGCCGCCCGGCGGGCGAAGACGGCCAGCGCCAGCGACGCCCGAGCATCACCCCGCTCCGCGGCCGCCTCGACCGACCGCGCTCCGCCGGCGGTTCCCGCGAGCCCGACGAATCCGCTGCCGTGATCGAGGACGTCCGCGAGCTGGTCGGGCGTGAGCCCGCGGTCGCGCAGCGCCGCGAGGAGGACCCCCGGATCGACCGATCCCGCGCGGGTCCCCATCATCAGCCCCTCCAGTGGCGTGTAGCCCATGCTCGTGTCGGCCGAGCGGCCGCCCTCGACGGCGGTCACCGAGCAGCCGCTGCCGAGATGGGCGACGACGAGGCGGAGCGAGGCCGCGGGCCGTCCCAGCAGCTCGGCCGCGCGCCGCACGGACCAGGCGACCGAGAGGCCGTGGAAGCCGAAGCGGCGGATTCCCCACTCGGCGTACCACGCCCACGGCAGCGGGTAGACGGCCGCCTCCTCGGGGAGGCTCGCGTGGAAGGCGGTGTCAAAGCACGCGACCTGCGCGACACCGGGCAGCAGCTCGCGCGCGGCCGCGATCGTCTCGGCCGCGACTGCGTTGTGCAGCGGGGCGAGCTCCGTGAGCGCCCGGATGGCGCCCAGCACGTCGTCGTCGATCTCGACCGCGTCCCGAAAGCGCGTGCCGCCGTGGACGACGCGGTGGCCGACCGCCTCGACGTCCGCGCCAGCGCCGCCCAGCGCCTCCAGCAGCTCGGCCACCGCCTCGCGCGCACCGCCCGAGCGGCTGGCGTCGACGCCGCGGTCGGTCTCGGCCGACGCGAGCGTCCGCTCACCAGGCTCCTCGACGACGCTCCCCTTCAGCGAGCTCGAGCCGGCGTTGAGGACCAGGATCCGCATCGATCCGCCGTCGGCGCGGTCAGCCGGGCCAGGTCCAGTCGCGGATCTCCGGTGGGTCCTCGCCGTGCTCGCGGGTGTGGGCGCGCGCCGCCAGGCGGCGGTCGACCATCTCCTGGCGCAGATGCCCGGCGCGCGAGCCGAGCCCCGGGACGCGGTCGACGACGTCGATGACGAGGTGGAATCGGTCGAGGTCGTTGAGCATCGTCATGTCGAAGGGCGTCGTGGTGGTGCCCTCTTCCTTGTAGCCGCGCACGTGCAGGTTGCCGTGGTTGGTGCGCCGGTAGGTGAGCCGGTGGATCAGCCACGGATAGCCGTGATACGCGAAGACGATCGGGCGGTCGGTGGTGAAGAGCGAGTCGAACTCCGCGCGCGACATGCCGTGCGGATGCTCGCGCTCGTCCTGCAGCCGCATCAGGTCGACGACGTTCACGACCCGGACCTTGAGGTCGGGGAGCCGTTCGCGGAGCAGGGCGACCGCGGCCATCGTCTCGAGCGTCGGCACGTCCCCGCAGCAGGCCATCACCACGTCGGGCTCGCCGTCGTGATCGTTGCTGGCCCAGTCCCAGATGCCGATGCCGCGCGTGCAGTGCAGCACGGCCTCGTCCATCGGCAGCCACTGGAGCGCCGGCTGCTTGCCGGCCACGATGACGTTCACGTAGCTCCTGCTGCGCAGGCAGTGGTCGGCGACGCTCAGCAGGGTGTTCGCGTCGGGCGGCAGGTAGACCCGGATCACCTCCGCCTTCTTGTTGACGACGTGGTCGATGAAGCCGGGGTCCTGGTGGCTGAAGCCGTTGTGGTCCTGGCGCCAGACGTGGCTGCTCAGCAGGTAGTTGAGCGACGCGATCGGCCGTCGCCAGGGGATGTGGTTGGCGACCTTCAGCCACTTCGCGTGCTGGTTGAACATCGAGTCGACGATGTGGATGAAGGCCTCGTAGCAGTTGAAGAGGCCGTGGCGCCCGGTCAGCAGGTAGCCCTCCAGCCAGCCCTGGCAGAGGTGCTCGCTGAGCACCTCCATGACGCGCCCGTCGGGGCTCAACTCCTCGTCGACCGGCAGCGTCTCGGCCAGCCACGTCTTGCCGGTCGCGGCGAAGACCGCCCCGAGCCGGTTCGACTCCGTCTCGTCAGGGCCGAACAGGCGGAACCGATCCGGGTTGAGGCGGATGACGTCGCGCAGCATCTGGCCGAGCACGCGGGTCGCCTCGCCGGTGGTCGTCCCCGGCGCCGACACCTTGACCGCGTAGTCGCGGAAGTCGGGGAGGTGCAGGTCCCGCAGCAGCTCCCCGCCGTTGGCGTGCGGGTTGGCGCTCATCCGCCGGCGACCGCGGGGCGGCAGCGCCGCCAGCTCGGGACGGAGCACGCCGGCCTCGTCGAAGAGCTCCTCGGGACCGTAGCTGCGCAGCCACTCCTCGAGCACGGCCCGCTGCTTGGGGTCGTTGCGCGCGTTCGCGACCGGGACCTGGTGGGACCGCCAGGTGCCCTCCATCGGCTTGCCGCCGACCTCCTTCGGACCGGTCCAGCCCTTCGG
>DATADA010000222.1:0-8604 GCA_036258775.1 Candidatus Limnocylindria bacterium
GCTGGAGGCACTCGATGCCTGACGCCGCCGAGCTCGCCGTCGTCGTGCTCCTCGGCGTGGTCGCCGCCGCGCTGGTGGCGCGCCCGCTCCTCGGGCGCTCCGCCGCCGGTGGGCCGGCCGATGCCCACGCTGAGGCCGACGCGCTCGACGAGACCGCGCTCCGGCACCGGGTCGCGCTCGAGGCGCTGCGCGACGTCGAGGCCGACCGCCGCGCCGGCTCGCTGGACGAGCCTGCCTATCTGCGGCTGCGCGCCGAGGCCGAGGCTGAGGCGGCCCGAACGCTCACCGAGCTCGATCGCCGGCGGGCGGCGGCCCCGCACCACGCCGGGCCGACGCGTGACCGCGTCGCTCGCCGGGTGGTGGCCGGTGCCGGACTGGCGCTGGGCGCGGCGGTGCTGGGCGGCTACCTGCTGCCGCCGCCGGCGGGCCTGGCGAGCCAGACGGTCGACGTCCGCGAGCGGGCGTTGGAGCGGGCGGTGGCGCGCGTCGAGGCGAACCCCCGGGACCCGCAGGCCCTGTCACAGCTCGCCGACGCGCTGCTGGCCACCGGCGACGCCGACGACCGCGCCCGCGGCGCGCGGGTGCTGATCGGGCTCATTGGGCTGCAGCCGCAGAACGTCGACGCCTATCGGCGGCTCATCACCGCCTATGTCGAGGCCGGCGACTACCGCAACGCCGCCGCCGCCACCGAGTCGCTGGCCGACGTCGCGCCACCCGGCGCGCCGGACGTGCCGTTCTTCCGCGCGCTCATCGCCCGCGCCGAGGGGCGCACGGACGACGCCTCGCGCGAGCTCGAGCGCTTCCTGGGGCTCGCCCCCGACGACCCGCGCGCGCGGATGGCGCGCCGTCTGCTCGACGAGCTGCGCGCCGGAGGTGCGCCCTAGGCCAGGCGCTCCAGCGTCCGCCGCAGCCGGTCCAGCTCCCGCTCGCTGAACGAGGAGAGGAAGTGCTCCTCGATCCCGCGCAGGTGGGTCGTGGACGCGGCGCGCAGGCGCGCGAGCCCCGAGTCGGTGAGGACCGCCCAGGCGCCGCGCCGATCTGTTTCGCAGGCCTCGCGAGCGATCAGCCCGTCGCGCTCGAGCCGGTCGACGAGCCGGGTCGCGCCGCTGCGGGACAGCACCAGCCGGTCGGCCAGCTCGCTCATCCGCAGCCGGCGCTCCGGCGCCCAGGCCAGCTGGAGGAGGACGTCGTACTCGGCCAGTCCCAGCCGCTGCTCGGTTTCCAGCTCTCGCTCGAGCTGGCGCGTCACGCGCGCGTGCGCCACGAGGAACACGCGCCACGCCTCCAGGCGCGGGTCGTCCGGGGAGGGTTGCGGCCGATCGGTGCCCATGCCACAAGCATGACGGATATTGATTGCGTGCGCAACGATGTGCTAAGATGATTGCATGAGCAACGAAACCCTGACCCATCAATCAACCGCCCAGCCCATCACCGGGCAGCCCGTCACCTGGAAGATCGACCCGGTCCACAGCAGCGTGACGTTCGCCGTCAAGCACATGATGGTCGCCACCGTGCGTGGCTCCATGACGATCGCCGACGGGGAGATCGAGTGGGACCCGGACGGATCGACCGACGTCGCCGTCCGCGTGCGGCTCGACGCGTCGAGCATCAACACGGGCATGCCGGTGCGCGACGACCACCTGCGCTCGCCGGACTTCCTCGACGCCGCCAGTCACCCGCACCTCGAGTTCCGCGCGACCGGCGTCGAGCGGCTCGGAGAGGACCGCGCCCGGCTCGCCGGTGAGCTGACGATGCGCGGCGTCACGCGCCCCGTCACGCTCGAGGTGAGCTTCGACGGCCTCATCGGCGGCTCCGACGGCAGGCGCGCCGCGTTCAGCGCCACGACCACCATCAACCGCGAGGATTGGGGCCTGAACTGGAACCAGGCGCTCGAGTCGGGCGGCTGGCTGGTCAGCAAGGAGGTCCGGATCGAGCTCGCCGTCGCCGCCGTCGAAGCGCGCCGGGAGGAGGACGCCGCGTCCGCCGCCTGATCGCTCAGGCGCGCGGCACGTCGATCCAGAAGGTCGAGCCGACGCCCTCGGTGCTCTCCACGCCGACCGCGCCGCCGTGCGCCTCGGCGATGTGCCTCACGATCGCCAGGCCGAGACCGGCGCTGCCGCCCGGCGCGGCGGGGCCCTCTTCGCGGGCGGGGCGCGCCCGGGATCGCTCCACCTTGTAGAAGCGCTCGAAGATCCGTGCCTGGTGGGCAGCCGGGATGCCGATGCCGTCGTCCGCGACGCTGAAGCGCACGGCGCCGTCGAGCGGCCGCCAGCCGAGGCGGATCTCGCCGCCCGGCCGGCTGTACTTCACCGCGTTGTGCGCGAGGTTGAGCAGCGCCTGCCCGAGGCGGGCCGCATCGGCCGCCGCCCGCACCGGACCTTCATCGGCCGAGTCCTCGTCGGCCGCCGGCGGCACGAGCCGGACGCGGATGTCACGGCGCTCGGCGACCGGTCCGATTCGCTCGGCGAGGGAGCGCAGCACCGCGTCGGGCTCGAGCGGCTCGATCGCGAGCTGCGTCTCGCCCGACTCGATCCGCGACAGGTCGAGCAGCTCGTCGACGAGCTGCGAGAGGTGGTCGATCTCGCGCTCGATCTGGGTGGCGAAGTCGCGCGCCGTCCCATCGTCGAGCCCGCCGCCGGCGAGCGTCTCCGCCAGCAGCTTGATCGACGCCAGCGGCGTCCGCAGCTCGTGGCTGATGTTGGCGACGAAGTCGCGCCGGACGCGCTCCATGCGGCGCAGGGCGGTGATGTCGTGCAGGAGGAGGACGATGGCGCCGTCAACCGCGGGCACCGCATCGACCGCGTGGATCCGCTCCCCGAGGTGCCCGAGCGCCGCCTCGCCGGAAGCCGGCCGGCCCGTGGCGGCGGCCTCGCGCCCGACGGCATCGAGCGCCGCGGATCCGAACGCGGCGATGAGCGACAGGCCGCTCAGGTCCGCGCCGGGGCGTTCGGCGAGGCGCGCCGCCTCCGGCCCGGCGCGCAGGATCCGCAGCCGCCCGTCGACGAGCACCACGGCGTCGCGTCCGGCGCGCTCGACCAGCGCGTCGAAGGCCGCGGCGGCCAGCGGGGCGATCATCCGGGGCGCGGCGCGAACGCGTAGCCAATGCCGCGCACTGTGCGGAAGTAGTTGTGCCCGCCGGCGGCGCGCAGCTTCCCGCGCAGCCATGACACGTGCACGTCGACCGTGCGGCCCTCCCCCTCGTAGTCGTAGCCCCAGATCCGGGCCAGCAGCTGGTCGCGGCTGAAGATCCGCTCCGGGTTGGCGGCCATGAAGGCCAGCAGGTCGAACTCCTTGGTGGTCAGGTGCACCGGCCGGCCGTCGATCCGCACCTCGCGCCGGCCGAGATCGATCTCGATCGGCCCGTGCCTGATCATCTCCCGGCGCTCGTCGGCGACGGTCTGCGCGGCGGCCTCCCTCCGGCCCCGCCGCAGGACGGCCTCGATGCGAGCGAGCAGCTCCGGCCGGCTGAACGGCTTCGCGACGTAGTCGTCCGCGCCGACCCGCAGCCCGACCACGCGGTCGATCTCGTCGCCCCTGGCGGAGAGGACGATGACCGGCGTCGTCACCCCCTCCCGGCGCAGCACGCGCATCAGCTCGATGCCCGTCATGCCGGGGAGCATCACGTCGAGCAGGATGAGGTCGAGCCCGTCGCCGCGCGCGATCTGCAGGGCGGCCTCGCCATCGGCCGCCGTGCTGACGTCGTATCCCTCGCGGGTGAGGTTGAAGGCGAGCGCCTGGCGGAGGGTGCGGTCGTCCTCGACCAGGAGGATTCGCCGGCGCATCGGCCTAGGGGTTCAGGTCCTCGACCTGCCCGGTGGCGAGGTACACCACGTCCTCGCCGATGTTCGTGACCCGGTCGCCGAGCCGCTCGAGGTGATGCGCGGCGAAGAGCATGTGCACCGCCTGCCGCGCGCGATCCGGCGTGGCGCTCATGAGCGCGACGCTGTCCTCGTAGGCGCTGTTGTAGAGGTGATCGATCTCGTCGTCGCGGGCGCACACGGTGCGCGCGTCGCGCTCGCTGACGTCGACGAGCGCCCGCATGGCGGCGCGCAGCTGGTCGCGACAGAGGCTTTCCATCTCCGGGATCTGGTGCAGCAGCGGCGTCTCGGGCTCGGACGCCAGCTGCTGGGCGAGCTTCGCGATGTTGACCGCGTAATCGCCCATCCGCTCGAGCTCGGTCGCCGCGTGGTACAGCGCCAGCAGCTCGCGGATGTCGCGCGCCACGGGGGCCTGGGTCGCGATCAGCCGCGTGATCTCGGTGTTCACCTGGCGCTGCAGCTCGTTCACCCGCGCGTCACCCCAGCGCACCTCGTCGGCGAGCTCGACGTCGCGGCCGACGAGCGCACGCCCCGCCCGCTCGAGCGCCGTTTCGACCATGGCGCCGAGGCGCAGAACGTCATCCTTCGTCGCGTCCAGCTGCTCCTGGAAGGTGGGTCGCAGCCGGACCTGGCCCGCGCCGCCGCCCGATGGATCCGCCGCCTGCGTCATCTCGCTCGCCTCACCCGAAGCGCCCGGTGATGTAGTCCTCGGTCAGCCGGTTGGCGGGCCGCGTGAACAGCTCCTCGGTCGGTGCCATCTCGACCAGGTATCCGGCGCGGTCGCTGCCCATGGTCATGAACGCGGTGTAGTCGCTCGCCCGGGCCGCCTGCTGCATGTTGTGCGTGACGATCACGATCGTGTAGTTCTGCTTGAGCTCGTGCATCAGCTCCTCGATCCGCAGCGTCGAGATCGGGTCGAGGGCGGACGCCGGCTCGTCCATCAGGATCACGTCGGGCTCGACCGCGATCGCGCGGGCGATGCAGAGCCGCTGCTGCTGCCCGCCGGACAGCGCGGTCCCCGGCGAGCGGAGCTTGTCCTTCACCTCGTCCCACAGCGCCGCGCGGCGCAGCGAGCGCTCGACCAGCTCGTCCATGTCGCCGCGGTAGCCGGCCACTCTCGGGCCGAAGGCGACGTTGTCGTAGATGCTCTTCGGGAACGGGTTCGGCTTCTGGAAGACCATGCCGATCCGCCGCCGGACCTCGACCGGGTCGACGCCGTCGGCGTACAGGTCCACGCCGTGGTAGAGGATCCGTCCCTCGACCCGCGCCCGGTCGACCAGCTCGTGCATCCGGTTGAAGCTGCGTACCAGCGTGCTCTTGCCGCAGCCGGATGGTCCGATGATGGCCGTGACCCTGTTGCGCGGCACCTGCAGCGTGATGTCGCGCACCGCCCGGAATGAGCCGTAGAAGCACGACAGGTCCCGCAGGTCGAAGACGACGTCCGCGCCGTCGAAGCGCAGTGTCCCTGCCGCGTCGGCCTCGGCGGCGATCCGCTCCTCCTCGTCGAGCTCGCGCCCCGTCCGCATGAGCCCGATTGTCGGTCCTCGGCGGCGATCGCGCTCGTCCATATCTGACCGCCGCGGCTCTTCTGTCCTCACCGTCATTCGCTCTACCACCTTCGTTCGAACCGACTGCGCAGGACGATCGCCAGCGCGTTCACCAGCAGCAGCGCGACGAGCAGAACGATGATCGCCGCGTAGGTGTTGCCGGCGAAGTCGCCGGGCTTACGCGCCCAGTCGTAGATGATGGTCGGCAGGGCGGTGTAACGGCCCTGCAGCTGATCCCACACCGTCTCGTTGCGGACGTTGAAGGTGCCGACCACCGCGCCGACCAGGATGAGGGGCGCCGTCTCGCCGAAGGCGCGCGCCATGGAGAGGATGGTCCCGGTGAGGATCCCCGGCGCCGCGTAGGGCAGCACGTGGCTCCGCACCACCTCCCAGCGGGTTGCGCCCACCCCGAAGGCCGCCTCCCGGATGGCGGTCGGCACGGCGCGCAGCGACTCCGCGGTGGTGATGATCACGATCGGCAGCACCAGGATCGCCATGGTCAGCCCGCCGGCGATCAGGCTGCGGCCCGAGGCGTTCGCGCCCACCACGTCCCGCAGGGCGACGACGAACACGGCCAGCCCGAGGAGGCCATAGACGATCGACGGCACCCCCGCCAGGTTCCGGACGACCGTGTTGACCAGGCGGCTGAAGCGCGTATCCCGGGAGTACTCCTCGAGGTAGATGGCGGCCCCGACGCCGAGCGGAAAGGCGATGA
The DNA here is from genome assembly GCA_036258775.1 of Candidatus Limnocylindria bacterium. GTDB lineage: Bacteria > Chloroflexota > Limnocylindria > QHBO01 > QHBO01 > DATADA01. The sequence continues at coordinate 6,081 of DATADA010000222.1, forward strand.
CCGCAACGAACGCCATGAGGTACAGCGAGCCGATGATCCCCTGCGCGACGCCTGCCCGCCCCGCCTGCGACGTGGCGGGCGCAGTGAAGAAGTCGAGTCCTCGCTCGACGAGCGTCGACGTGCCGTTCACGAAGACGACGGCGAGCAGCCAGGCCAGGACGCCGAGGCTCACGATCACCGCCAGCCCCAGGAGCGCCTCGAAGACACGGCTCCACGGGTCGCTCCGCTGGCCGCTGATCGCTCGGCGCACGAGGTCGGCGCCGGTCAGCGCCTCCGCGCGGGGAGTGGTCATCAGTACCGGATCCGGAACCGGCGCACGAAGCGGTCGGCTACGACGTTCAGGGCGAGGGTCATGGCGAACAGCAGCAGCCCGACGAAGAACAGGCTCGGGAAGGCGAGGTCCGATCCCCGCGCACGGTCGGAGCCGGTGGCCAGCGCCGTCATCGCGGCGGTCATGGTCTGGCCCGGCCCGCACGGGTTGACCGTGAACAGTGACCCGCCGAGGCCGCCGGCGGCGATCGCCACCACCATGGTCTCGCCGACCGCCCGCGACACGCCGAGGATGAGGGCCGCCACGATCCCGGAGATCGCGGCCGGAAAGACGACCCGCAGGCTGGTCGTCCGCTTCCTGGCCCCCAGCCCGTAGGACGCCTCCCGCAGGGAGCCCGGCACCGCGTACATCGCGTCCTCCGCCACGGAAGCGATGAGCGGCGTGATGAGGATCCCGACCGCGATTCCCGCCGCGCCGAGGGTGTACGGGTCGGTGGGACCCATGCAGACCGGATCCACGACGGTCGGGCTGATGACCTGGAGCGCGAAGTAGCCGAGCACCACGCTCGGGATGCCGGCCAGGATCTCGAGCAGCGGCTTCACCGTCCGCCTCACCCGCGGTGAGGCGTACTCCGCCAGGAACACCGCTGTCCCGAGCCCGAGCGGCGCGGCGACGAGCATGGCGACGGCGGCCACCGCCAGCGTCCCGGCGACGATCGTCGGCAGCCCGAACAGCTCCCGTCGCGGGAACCAGCCGCGCTCGAACAGGAGCGGAAGGTCGACCTGCGTGATGAACCTCGTCGCCTCGCCGACGAGCGAGACGACGATCAGGAGGCTGACGAGGAGCGAGAGCGACGCCGCCGCCGCGAAGAGGAGCCGGATCGCGAGCTCGCGCCGGCGACGACCCGGGCTGCCGCGCAGGTCGTCGACGGTCAGCCGCGGCATCGCGGGTCGAGGTCCGATCGTCATCTCCGGCGGCGGCTAGCGGTCCGTCCAGCCGTCCCGCGTCTCGCCCAGCTGATCCTCCGGCAGCGCGACGTAGCCGACCTCGCTGACCGCGGCGTAGCCCTCGTCGAGGTAGAAGTCGACGAACGGAGCGACCGCCGGGTTCTCGTCGGCCGCCTGCAGGCTGGGGTAGATGAACAGCGGCCGGCTCAGCGGGTACGACCCGTCCGCGATCGTCTCCTCGCTGGGAGCCACGCAGCCGTCCCCGCCGTCGACCTCCAGCAGCTTCACGCCCTCGGCGTTCGCGGCGAAGGCGTAGCCGACCCATCCGAGCGAGCTCTCGGCGCCGCCGATGCCGTCGATGATGGAGTTGTCGTTGGCCGAGGCGGTGTAGTCGGGCCGGGTCGTCTCCGCCTGGTCCTCCGAGATCGCGCCCGACTCCAGCCGGGCCTCGCCGATGCCGGCGACCACGATCTCGACGAACGAGTCGAACGTCCCCGACTCCTCGCCCGGTGCCGTCACGATCAGTGGCGCGTCGGGGTACGGGGCGTTCGTCGCGCCGAACTCGTCGCCGAGCTCGGACTCGAGCTCCGAGGCCAGCTGGTTCGCGTCGCTCCAGCTCTCGAAGCCCTCCGACTCCGGTCCGAGCAGGGCGTACAGGTCCAGGAAGCTGAGGCAGCTGATCCCGTCGTTCGCGGCGCTGGTGATGACGCTCAGCCCGTCGTAGGCGACGCGCAGCTCGACGTACTCGACGCCGCTGTCGGCGCAGGCCTGCGCCTCCTCCTCGTCGATGGCGCGCGACGCGTCGCTGATGTCGGTCTCACCGTTGCAGAACAGCTCGAACCCGTCGCCCGTGCCGGGTCCCTCAACGGTGTAGCTGAACCCGGGAGTCTGCTCCGCGAACAGCTCGGCGACGCGGCTGGTGATCGGCTCGACGGTGGACGAGCCGGACACGAAGATCTCGCCCGCCACCTCGGCGCCGGCGCCGGGTGACGTGTCGGCGTCGGCGTTACCGGCGCCGGCGGGGGCGCCACCGCACGCGGCGAGCAGGGTCACCGCGCCGACTGAGAGTGCGAGCAGGCGCTCTGAGAATGGGGTCACGTTCAACCGGATCTCCTCCGTGTTCTCGGTTTCCGCACCCACGAGAGGCGGTGTGCGGCACGTGACCACACTGCCCCGAGTGCTTTAACGTTGGCTCAGGGGCGCGTCAAAGACCCGTTAAGCGCGACCACCAGCATCCAACTGCTGAATGGCGGGGCCGTCGCCGGTCCGGGGGCGCTACGCGCCTCCGAGTGGCGGGCCGATCGCG
>DATADA010000223.1:0-2185 GCA_036258775.1 Candidatus Limnocylindria bacterium
GTGCCGACCCGCAGTCGCTCGGTGACCGCGGCGACCGTCGCCATGGTCGGGATCGGCGCCAGCTGCTCGATCAGGTGGTCGGGGATGACGAGCACGTCGACCCCGATCCCCTCCGCGTGACGCGCCTTCTGCGCGAGCGTCGCGCCGTCGGCGATCTCCGTGGCGCCGGCGAGGAATCGGAAGGGCCGCACCGCGCGATTGTCGGCGCTCACCGGCCGTCATTCACACGGGCGGGGGAGCCGCAGCGGAGCGCAGGTCAGCCGCAGCCGGAGCAGCCTTCGGCGCCGCAGAACTGATGCAGCGTGTCGAGCAGCAGGTCGAGGTCGATCGGCTTCCCGATCCAGCGCGCCGCCCCGAGCCCGTCACGCTCGGGACGCAACCCCGCACCGGACGCGATGATCGCGAACGGGACCGGGTCGAGCGCCGGATCGGACTTCAGCCGATGCGCCAGCTCCCAGCCGTTCAGCCGGGGCATCATGAGGTCGAGGAGCATGAAGCACGGCCGGTCGCCGTGTCGGAAGCGTTCCAGGGCCTCGAGCCCGTTGGCGGCCGTGACGACGCGGTAGCCCTCCGCCTCGAGGAAGTCGGACAGCAGCAGCCGCACCGCCGGCTCATCGTCGACGACGAGCACCTCGTGGCGCTCACCGTGGCCGTTCCCCCAGTTCGTCACGGTCCACCTCCGCCCCGACCACGTGCAAGCGCCGGGCCACGCTGGACCCGCGTGCAAGTTCAGAGGCCGGATCAGCCGTCGGTCACGCTCGAAAGGCGCTCGGCGAGGTACTTAAGTGCCATCGGGTACCGGTACTCGATTCCCCCGTGCTTGCCGTCGAACAGCTCGAAGCGGACCTGCTCGGTGACGCCGATCGCCTCCAGCTCGCGCCGGAACGCCTCGGCGCCCAGGTCGAGGAAGTACTCGTCGCCCTTTCCGGCATCGATCCAGATCGCGCGCATCGACCGCAGCGCGTCGGCGTGCCGCGACGCCATCCGGACGGGGTCGAGCTCGAGCCAGCGGTTCCACACCGCATCGTCGAGCCGGCCGGTGGCGGGATCGAACGGAAGCCGCACCGTCCCGTCCGCGTCGGCGGAGTAGCAGGCCGCCATGCACCACGCGTTGAGCAGGTCGGCGTCAGAGCTGCGGCTGAAGGCGGGACGCGAGCGAAAGTCCTCCCAGAACCGCTCGAAGCTGCCTCCGTAGTCATCGCGCAGCGCCCGGACCACCGCGCCGAAGTCGTGGAGGTAGCAGAGCTCGAAGAGCGCATCGCCGGCGTGCGTCGCGAGCGCCCCGAAGCGATCGGGTCGCAGCATGCCGGTGACCATGGCGCCGTAGCCGCCCGAGGACTTGCCCATGATGCCGCGCTGCTCGGCGGCCGGCGCGGTGCGGTACCGGGCGTCGACCCAGTCGACGACCTCGTCGACGAGGTAGGTGTGGTACCTGCCCGTCCCGGGCGAGTCGAGGAACTGCGAGCCGCCGAGGCGGGTCCAGGCGTCGACGAAGACGACGACGGCGGGCGGGCAGCCGTCCGCGAACAGCTCGTCGAAGAGCTCGAGCACGGTGGGGCGGAACGCGCTCCGGTTGCGCCACATGTCGAGCTGTCCGGTGAGGCCCTGGATCAGGTACACCGACGGGTAGCGGCGAGCCGCATCCGGCTCGTAGCCCGGCGGGGTGTAGACCCAGATCGGACGGACGTGCGGGTCGCCGAGCGGATTGTCGCGCAGCGCCTCGGACTCGATCGTCGCCTCGTGCAGTGCGCCCGCCCAGCGGTGGCCCCATGGCTTCATCGCGTCGGCCTACATGCTCGGCACGTACTCGGGATCGAAGTAGCGCTCGGGGTCGTCGCGGAACTCGAGCATGCAGCCCTTGCCGCAGAAGTAGTACGTCTCGCCGTTGTACTCGGCGGTGAGCCCTCGGCTCGTCGCCATGGTCGTCTCGACCTCCATCCCGCAGACGGGGTCGGTCGCAGTCTCAGCCATCGGCCTGGCCTCCTCGTGTGCATCCTTCGTGTCTGGCGCGCCGCGGCGGGTCGCGGCCGCCGGCGCCCGCGATACTACCGGCGGGCCGGGGCGGGGTCACGCCGGCGGCGTTGGCGCGCCGGCTCGGGGCCCGGCGGAGGGCTGGTACGCTCGCGCGGCCGATGCGGGTGTTGATGCTCACGAACGAGTTTCCGCCGGAGATCTACGGCGGCGC
>DATADA010000224.1:0-3732 GCA_036258775.1 Candidatus Limnocylindria bacterium
CGACGATACCAAGAAGGGGCGTGATGGAATCGGGCGGACGCACCGCGCACCAGCGGTCCCACCGGCCACGGTTTGTGCACGGTTCTGACAAGATCGATCGCCCGGTTCCTCCGTCGCGGCGGCGCGGCGGGCCCGCGGGCACGCGAGATCCGGGGATCGACGATCCCGTCCCTACCCGCTGCCCGTGCGCCGCAGCGGGTAGACGAAGACCTGGACGTCGGTCGGCGCCTCCACGGTGCCGAAGACCTCCTGCGGAGCGCCGCGGAGGACGTGGTCGAAGAAGGCCAGGGTGAAGCCCCGCGCGACCGTCATCACGTCGTCGGGCGTTCCGGCGATGGGCGTGAGCCGCGGTCGAAAGAGCGCGCCGTCGCCGAACTGATCATGCTCGGCGGCAGGTACCACCACCCGGTACGCGCCGTCGCCCGCCTCCTCGAAGAGTCGGGCGAGCTCCGGGTGCAGCTCGGTCTCCTTCGTCAGGAACATGAACGGCTTGACCGGGGCAGCGGGCCCCACTCGCGACGAGAATGGGCCGCCGGCGAGCTGGCCGTCGATGTTGAGGCACGCATCGATCCTCGGGTCGGCGCAGGAGTGTGCCGCGGCGATCCCGCCGTTGGAGTGGCCCATGACGCCGATACTCGACAGATCGAGCTGCTCGGCAAAGGCCGCGATGCCGGCCGCGTCTTCCTCGAGACGGTCCAGCACGAAGCCGATGTCCGCCAGGCGCTCATCGATTCGCGCCCGCACGACCTCCTCGGCGTCGGAGCGCGGCGGGTCGCCGCCGTACACGGCGACGTCGCCGTCGAGGTGCACCGCCGCGACCTGGTACGGATGATCGATGCCGACAACCACGAAGCCGTGACTCGCCAGCTCCTGCGACAGCGACCCGTAGAACTCCACATTGGTGGCGTTGCCGGGTGACAGCAGGACCACCGGGTAAGCGCCGCGATCCGTACGGAGAGCGGCTCCCACCCGTGCGCGATCGCGCACGAGCCGAAGGCCGGCGACCTCGAGAGGGCCGAGCTCGCCGCTCGCGATCAGTCCGTCCCCGATCGCGTCGAGATCGGTCACGTAGCGCGGCGGCTCGCCGGTGCCCGCTTTGGCCGGATACCACACGACCAGTCGAAGCCGCCGTCGATCGCCCGGATCGGACGTGGCGGGCTCGGGCCGCCCCTCATCCACGAGCAGCCTCTCGACCTTGCCGACCGCGAATGCTCCGGTCGGCGGCGGGACGCGGAGATACGCCATCGTCGATCCGAGCACCGACGCGAGGATCCCCGCGACCAGGAGTGCCGACAGCCCACCGACGCCTCGCCACGAAGGGAGACGCACGCCTGGCGTTCGGTGAATCGTGCCCTCGCGGCCATGGCGGAGCGAGCTCGCAAGCCCGGGCGTCATGGCGGTCAGACGCGCCCACATCGGATCGCGTTCCAGCGAGGGATCGCGTTCCACCGAAGGATCGCGTTCCCAGCGAGTCCATGGCCGCTCGGACGAGGCGAGACGAGCAGCGCCTGACCGACGGCTTCCGCCATCATTGACGGAGCAGATCAAGCATGAGACGCATGGCCACCCCCACCGACGCTCGCGCCCGCACAGGCACTTTCCTGGTCCATGAGGCCACGGCCGTGCCGGGGCTGCGCCTCAGGCGGTACCGGGGTGAGCCGGATCACCCGGCGATGACCGACGCGTTCAACGCCAGCCACCGGGCGGCAGGCATGGTGGGCAGCTCCACGGTCGAGGACATGACGAATGCCTACCGGCATCTCGAGAATTGCGACCCGCGGACCGACATCGCGCTCGTCGAGCTGGATCGCGCCACGGTCGGATATGCGCGTGTCTTCTGGGAGGACCGGACGAGCGGCGAGCGGGCGTTCACCTTCGTCACCTACCTGCATCCGTCCGTTGCCGGACGCGGCATCGCGGGGGTGGTGCTGGCCTGGCAGGAGCAGCGGGCCGTCCAGCGCCTCCGCTCGATCGGCCCGGGAGCCGGGCCCGCGATCGCGGTCGCGTACCTCGTCGGCGACAATCCCGAGCTGCGGCAGGCGCTCGAGCACGCCGGTTTCCACCTCGCCCGCCGCCACGCGGCCATGTCGCGCCCTGACCTCGAGGACATCCCGGAGCCGCCGCTGCCCGATGGGCTGGAGATCCGACCGATCGACCCGTCCGACCGGGCGATGCACCGCCGCGTCTTCGACGTGGACGCGGAGGTGTTCCGCGAGCACTGGGGTGGCAGCGAGGCCACCGAGGAGCGGTTCCAGGCCTTCATCGGGGCTCCCACCTTCGATCCGACGCTGTGGCGGGTCGCCTTCGACGGCGACGAGATCGCGGGACAGATCCTCAGCTACCTGGGGCCGATCGAGCCGGACGGCACGCGGATCGGCTGGACGGAGTCGATCGCCGTCCGGCGGCCCTGGCGCCGCCGGGGACTGGCACGCGCGCTCCTGGCCGCCAGCCTGCGGGCCGTGCGCGACGCCGGCGCGAGCCGGGCGGCACTCGGCGTCGATCAGCAGAACCCGAACGAGGCGCTGCGCCTCTACGAGAGCCTCGGTTTCGGTCTCGTCGCCGAAGAGCTCGAGTACCACAAGCCGCTGGCGGCCGACTGACGGCGTCAGCCGCGGTCGCCGTGCGGGACCGAGAATGCACGTCGTGCCGCTCGCAGGCCCGGGCCCGTGAAGTCACGGCTCGCTGAAGTCGGCGAGGTGCTCATCGGGACCCTCTGGTGGGGGAGCGCCTACGCCTGGGGAGCGCTCGTGGGCTCGATGATCCTGCTCGCGCCGCTCCTCATGGCGAACCTGGTGGCCGAGGTCTTCGACGGCGTATCGGCGACCGTCGCGCTCGGCGTGGGCGTCGCGGCCGCCTACGTCCTCGGCTTCTGGCCGTGGAACGCCGAGTCGCGACCGACGCTGCTGGCGACGCTCGGCGGGGCCGCCGCCTCGGTGCTCGGGTGGCAGATTCTTCGTGGCTCGGCCGATGGCGGTACCGTGCTGGTGGCCATGACGGTGGCGACCCTGGGGTGGCCCGTTCGCCGCCTCGTGAGCCGAATTCGCCCGACGGGCGCGCGGACATGAGCAAGGATCTGGCGGCCGCTTCCGGCCGCCACCGCGATGCGCGCCGGAGGCTCGAGGGTTGAGGGGCTTGCTGAGTCCCGACACGCGGCCCTTCCGCTTCGGGGTGATGGTCAACACCCGCGATGCCACGCGCGATACGACGCTCGAGCTCGCCATGCGCGCCGAGGCCGCGGGCATCTCGATCCTGCTCGGGACGGACCATCTGGGCCGCTGGTCGAGCCTCCCTTTGCTGCAGCTGGCCGCCGAGCACACCGGTCTGCGCGTCGGCACGGCCGTCATCAACAACGAGCTTCGCCATCCGGCGTTGCTCGCCCAGGAGCTCGCCACGCTCGACCTCGTCACCGATGGCCGTCTCGAGGTCGGGATCGGTGCCGGCTGGGACCGTTCGGAGATGGAGGCGGTCGGCATGGTGTTCCAGCCGCCGCCGAGGCGGGTGGACCGCCTGGAAGCCTCCGTTCGGCTGCTGAAGCAGGCCCTCGGCGAGGGCCGCATCGAGCGGCCGGCCGATGCGGCGTACCCGGCGATGCGCCTGGACGGCATGCCGCGCTCGGTGCAGCGGCCACATCCGCCGATCCTGGTCGGCGGTGGGCGCCGACGGCTGCTGCAGCTCGCCGCCCGCGAGGCGAACATCGTCGCCCTCGACCCGCGCTCGCTGCCCGACGGCGGC
>DATADA010000225.1:0-1815 GCA_036258775.1 Candidatus Limnocylindria bacterium
CTGCCCCCCACCGAGCCCGCGTCCGAGGTCAGCGCCGGCACCGAGATCCGCGTCAGCTTCTCGACCGAGATGGATCGCGCCGATGCCGAGCGCGCCTTCGCCATCACGCCCCGCGTCGCCGGTGAGCTGACGTGGGCGGGCAACGAGCTCGTCTTCACGCCCGGCGAGCGGCTCGAGCCCGGACAGCGCTACACGGTCAGCCTGGTCGGTGCGCACGACGCGCTCGGCAGCCCGCTGGGCGGGAAGGCGAACTTCAGCTTCACCGTCCGCGACGGCGCCCAGGTCGTTCGGGTCCGCCCGCGCCAGGGCGAGGCGAACGTCACCGCCAACCGGATCGAGGTCTGGTTCAGCCAGCCGATGGACGTGGAGTCGACGGAACGCGCGTTCACGCTGCGGGACGTCAGCGCCGCCGCGAGCGTCGCCGGGAAGGTCTCCTGGAACGAGCGCCACTCGGTGCTGATCTTCGAGCCGCGCCGTGCGCTGGCCGCCGGCCATCGCTTCGAGGCGCGCCTCACCGACGGCGCCCGCGACGAGGACGGCAACCCGGTCTCCTTCTCGGCGGCCTTCAGCACCGAGCCGCCTCCGCCGCCGCCCCCGCCGCCGGTGGTCCAGGAGGTCGCGGCCGTCACGCCGGCACCGGCGGCGCCGACGGCGGCACCGACCGCCGCTCCGACGGCACCGCCGCAGCGTGCCGCGCCAGCCCTTCCGGCCCCCGCGCCGGCGGGCGACCTGGTGCAGTACGCGCTGAACCAGATCAACAGCGCCCGCGCCGCATACGGGCGCGCACCGATGGTGCTCGACCCGGCGATCACCGCCGTGGCGAGCGCGCACGCCTGGGACCAGGTTCGCAACGGCTACTACGACCACACCGGGCTAGACGGCCGATCGCTCCATCAGCGGCTTGCCGACGCGGGGATCAGCTTCAGTGGCGCCAGCGAGAACCAGTGCCACTACTACGGCCAGAGCGCCCGGGCCACGCTCGAGTGGTGTCACTCGGCGTTCATGGCCGAGCCCTATCCCGGGGAGTGGAACCACATCGCCAACATCCTCGACCCGCGCTGGACTCGCGTCGGCGTCGGGATCGCGGACGACGGATCTCGGGTCGTCATCACCTGGGACTTCGCCAACTGATCGACGGCGGCCTCGCGCCGCCCGTTGAGCCCCGCTCGCCTCCCCGCCGCACCTCCCGGCTGGGGGTGCGGCGGAAAGCCGGTGCTACACTCGCGGACCGATGCCTGGCAGGAAACGAGCGCCGCGGGGCGACGTGGTGATCGTCGAATCCCCCGCAAAGGCGAAGACGATCGAGCGCTACCTCGGACCCGGTTTCCGGGTCCTCGCCTCGTATGGCCATGTCCGTGACCTCCCAAAGCGGCGGCTCGGGGTAGACGTCGAGCACGACTTCGCGCCCCGCTACGAGCCGCTCGGCGAGCGTCGTCGCGAGCTGGACCGGCTCACCAGCGAGGCGCGCGACGCCGACCAGGTGTGGCTCGCGACGGACCTCGACCGGGAGGGAGAGTCGATCGCCTGGCACATCGCCGAGCACGCCGAGCTCCCGGCGGATCGGATCCGTCGGGTCACGTTCAGCGAGATCACGAAGTCGGCGATCGACGAGGCGTTCGCGCATCCGCGCGGCCTGAATCTCGACCTCGTGAACGCGCAGCAGGCGCGACGCATCATCGATCGCCTGGTCGGGTACAAGCTCAGCCCGCTGGTGGCCAGCAAGATCCGGCGCGGGCTGTCGGCGGGACGCGTGCAGAGCGTCGCGGTTCGCCTCGTCGTCGAGCGCGAGCGGGAGATCGCCGCCTTCACGCCCGA